>JAADDG010000111.1 GCA_013154075.1 Campylobacterota bacterium
CCGTTTCCAGCTGTTATCCCCCGCTATAGGGCAGGTTAGCTATACATTACTCACCCGTGCGCCACTTAGCTGACACCCCTAGCAAGCTAGGGGCCGTTCTCGTTCGACTTGCATGTGTTAGGCACGCCGCCAGCGTTCACTCTGAGCCAGGATCAAACTCTCCATAAAAAACTCTTATGAAAAGTAGGCTTCCAAATTAAATTGAAAACCTTAATCCGGCTTCTTAGCCTCTTTAATTACATTATTAATTAAAGAGGGCGTCTCGGCCGCTTATTTAGTTCTCAAAGATCCGTTAACATTGTGTTTTTTTAAAGACCTCGAAGGCTCTCAAGCCCCCGTTCTCTCAAACGAGGCCGAAATTATATAACAAGAAAGCTTAAAGGAAGCTTAAGTTATATAGGGGGGCGCTTTTTTTTGAAAAAAATTTTTTTAGATATAATTTTACCACCAAAATAAGAGATTCCAAGGAAATATCGATGAAAAAGTTAATTATATTATTATTTTCAATATCTATTTTATTTAGTGCGGATTTTGAATGGCTTCACTCAATAGAAAAAGCGAAAGAGGAGGCCAAAAAAAACAATAAAAAAATCATGATCATGATTTCTAAAAAAGACTGCACCTCTTGCGAATATATGGATAGCGTGGTTTTTGAAAACGACGATGTGGTAGATTATATAGAAAACTTCTTCATACCCGTAAAAGTGGATATAGAGACGGCAAGAAAAAACAACCTAAAAGTCTTTGCTACTCCCACCTTCTACTTTTTTGACAAAAATTTTAAAAAGATAAAAAGAGAGCTGGTAGGCTCGGCCACCGCTTCAACGTTTCTAAAAACATTGAGAGAGTATAATTTAAATTAACTCTCTCTCACTAATTACTATTCCGTCTTGATCGGCATATAAAAAGTATCCGTTTTTAAAAGATACTCCGGCAAAATTAAGATCCACTCCTATTTTACCCTCATTATTTTCAAAACTCTTTTTAGGATAAGTTCCCAAAGCGAACAAAGCTACACCTATATTTTTGGTAAAAACCGTATCTCTAACATATCCGTTTACCAAAATTCCGCTCCAACCGTTTTCATAGGCCAATTTCATCAAATTTTCGCCAACTATGGCATACAATTTAGCCTCGGAATCGACAACGGCGACTCTACCTTTTCCCTTTTCTTTCAAAAGAGAGATCAAAGCGGAATTGTTTTTATTCAGTTTAACGGTAACGATTTCTCCGCTACACTTTATCTTTCCGCCGTATGATTTAAAAAGCGGATCCAAAACACTCACTTCATCTCTAAATTCGTCACATAGATCGGCCGTATGAAAATTCAAAACATCTCCTTACAACAAACCTATCTCTTTTAATATAGGCTCAAGTTTCTCTTCAAGCTCCGCAAGTTTCTTGGGAATAAGTTCGAAAGCCTCTTTTTCGTGCTTCCACTCCTCTATTTTTTCCAAAATCAAACTTTTCTTTAGCTCCTCTATATCCGGAGAATTCTTTACGGCCTCTTTAACCTGTTCCAATTTTTCATGATGTTTATGATGCATATCGATATCCTTTCTTAATAGTTATCATATTTTCCGGCTTCCACATCTTTTCTTATCTTCTCCAACCCTTCTTGCAAAATCTCCAATAAAACCTCAGCCGCTTTTCTATCATCGGCTTCAGGGATATCCCAATCGGTAATTTTTAGATTCGTTTTGAAAAGAATTTCAAGTTCTTTTATAATTTCATCTTTTCTTGATAATAGCTCTTTTTTTTCGGCCTCCATATTTTTCCTTTTAATAATTTCGTTATTTTGATTATAACAAAGTTTACTATATAAAAAGGTAAGCTACAAGGGGTTTCTTATAGATTTTATAAAATGTCTAACGGGCATAAGAGAGTAGGGGAGTTTTTTATTATATACGATAAGATCTTTTAAAAGTTTGGCGTTATATGAAGCAAACACGAACCCTCTCGCCCCAAGAGCCGTATGGATAAAGAGATCTTTATAATAAATGAAATCATCAAAAGGCACCTTCGTTCCTTTCCTTAAATAGGGATATCTCTTTAGCGTCTCAACCTCATTAATCAACTCTCCAACTATCGGAAAATAATCCAAAGACGAAAGTCTCTCTCCCTTATAAATTTTTAAAACCTCTACATCCTCCAAAGGCATAATCTCTTTTGCTTTTTTCAAAAGATCATATCTATCCGATTTGGCGTCATTTTCCAAATTCATACAAAATTTGCTCTTTATATGGGTAGCCCCTATCGCAACCCTGTTTTTCATAAAAGGGGATATGGAGACTCTTTTATGAAAAATATTTTTTAAACTCTCACAATTTCTAAATCTAACGTCATATCTGTATCCGCATATCTTTTTAGCTCTTAAATAGGAGACGGGGTAGGGTAGAGACGTGCTTGCCGTAGCGAAAACAACTCTTTTTGTCTTAAATGAAGATATATGAAAAATATCGCCCATTCTTTTTATATCTTTAACTTCTTCTCTTTTTACATTTAAAATTTGTTTTAAAACGGAGCATATATCTTTAGGATCAATTACGGCGGCATTTGGGAAAAAAAATCCCTCTTTAAGCTTTCTATAATCAATATCCATAAATTTCTCATACTCTTTAAATCTCTCTTTATCCTTCTCATCATAAGGAAGTTTATAAACGCCGCATCTATTTAGCATCTCTTTGAAATTTTGCTCATAAAAATCGATAGAAAACTCCAAAGATCGATTTACATACTCCTTGTAAGGGCTAAATTTGCCTATTTTCGGAGTCAAAAAGGCTCCGGCGGCATATGAGCCCCCTTTGCACACCTCATCTCTCTCCAGCACCAAAACACTCATTCCCTCTTTTTGAAGGAAATAAGCACTCATCAATCCCGCTACCCCTCCGCCAACGATTATAGAGTCATAAATCACTTTTTACCTTTTATCTTCTCTATCCATTCATTCAAAGTCTTTTCAAAACCTATCCCCAAACTCTCATAAAATTTCAAATCCTTATTTATATATTTCTGCTCTACGAAACCCCCAAAATCGTGAGGATATAGGTACTCTTTACAAAAAGATGAGGATTTAAGATAGGAGGGAATCTCTAAATTTTTATGCTTTTTTACATAATCTAAAGCTCTATTTATGGCTTTGTAAGAGCTGTTTGATTTCGGAGAGGAGCATAAATAGATCGTAACTTGTGATAGAATTATTTTCGCTTCCGGAAATCCTATATTTTTTACGGCCTCCATCGCACTCACAGAGAGATTCAAAGCGTTAGGATTGGCGTTTCCTATATCTTCGCTCGATAAAATCACAAGTCTTCTGGCTATAAATTCCGGATTTTCTCCCGAATCTATCATCGAAGCCAAATAGTACAAAGCCGCATCGATATCGCTTCCTCGTACACTCTTTATAAAAGCGCTTATTAAATCGTAATGTCTATCTTTCAAAGATACCCCGTCTTTTAAAGATACGCTTCTTAAAGATTTTAGATTTTTTAGAGTAATTTTTCTATTATCGATTACAAGAGCGTATTGAAGCAAATTTAACATAGCTCTTGCATCTCCGTTTGAAGAGTCTATAAGATACTCCAAAGCCTCACTCTCTATCTCGAATCCAAATCTACTCTTAACTCTCTCAAAAAGCTCTCTTAAAGCATCATTATCTATCTTTTTAAACTCAAAGAGCATTGATCTCGATCTAATCGCGTTTGTCAAAGTAAAGTAGGGGTTTTCGGTAGAAGCTCCTATTATAATAGCTTCGTTTCTCTCCATAGGAATTAACAAAACCTCTTGCTGGTTTTTACTGAGTCTGTGAACCTCGTCTATAAACATAAGAGGCTTTATCAAAGATGATTTATATTTGGAAATAATCTTTCTAATCTCATCCACTTTTAAATTCGTAGCGTCAAGATAGTAAAAATCGCTTCCAAACTCCTTGGCTATCACGGTAGCCATCGTAGTTTTACCGCTTCCGGGAGGTCCGAAAAAGAGAAGATGAGGAATCTTTTTGGCTTTTATGAGTTTGTAAAGAGCGCTATCTTTGGAAGTTAAATGAGGCTGACCTATAATATCTTCAATCTTTTGGGGTTTAAAGAGAGAGCATAAATCATCCATTCTTACTATTTTTTTCCTTTTTTTCCAACTCTTTTAGATATTTTCTTAAATCCTCATACTCTTTGCTTGTAAGATATCTCGTTTTTCCTTCTTTAAGCATTCCAAGATCCACTCCGCCGAAAGAGACTCTTTTTAAATCCAACACGTCTCTATCGAAATGAGCGAAAAATCTTCTAAGCTCTCTATTTTTACCTTCGCTTATAACGACTTTCAATTTCGAGAAAGTAGGGGAGTTTTTAATAATTTTATATGCTCTAAAGGGAGCGAATCTCATACTTTTCTCTTTACTCTTCTCATGAGCCCCTTTAGAAGCGTCCTCCAAAAAAAGCCCCTCTCTCATAGCCTCTTCCATTTGAGGCGTTACGCTGCCTTTGATCTTTAGATAATAGACTCTCTCAAGCTCGCTCTCCATCAAAGCTGAAGCGACTTTAGGAGAATCGGTCAAAAGCAAAAGCCCCTCACTCGCAAAATCCAAACGGCCTATCGGAATAAAATGGGCAAACTTTTTAGGCAAAGTATCGTAAATAGTTCTTCTTCCTCTGTCATCTCTTTTCGTAACGAGCTCGCCTTTTGGTTTATTATAAACGATAACCGTAAACTTATGCTGAACCTTTACCGGTTTGCCGTTTACAAAGACTCTATCTCCGGGCTCAACCTGAGTGGATAAATCGGTAACCACTTTATGGCCTATTTTGACTCTTCCCTCTTTTATAAGCTCATCGGCCTCTCTTCTTGAATACTTCGTATTGTGTGAAATATATTTGTTTATTCTCATCTTATTTAATTCCCGCCTCTATCAAATCGTGAATATGCAAAACGCCTTTTACCCTCTTCTCTTTATCGGTAAAAACCATATGCTGCAGCTTAAAATCCTCTATAATTTTCAAAACATCGCTTGCCAAAATCTCATCGTCATCCAAAAATTTAGGGGATTTGGAAGCATATTTCATAACGCTATCATCCATCGAAAAATCATCCCTCATCATCGCCCGTCTTAGATCTCCGTCACTCAAAACACCCTTTAAAACGCCATCTTCGTCGGTAATGATAACGTTTCCTATCCTTCCTCTCGTCATCTCGAAAAGAGCATCTTTTAACGTAGTATCTTCGTTTACTATAGGAAGATTCTCTTTTCTCATCAGATCTTTCGCTTTTACGTAAAGCCTCCTTCCAAGAGCTCCCCCCGGATGAAAAGAAGCGAAATCCTCCTTCTTGAAATCTCTCTTTTTCATCAAAGCTACCGCTATGGCATCTCCCAAAGCCATCGTTAGAGTAGTGGAGGAGGTGGGGACGATATTTAGAGGACAAGCCTCCTTCTCTACCGATATGGGAACAACCACATCGCTATATTTTCCTAAAGTGGAATTTTTATCCTTTGTCATTCCTATCAATTTTATATCGAACCTCTTTATATGAGGCAAAATTTTGGAAAGCTCTTCACTCTCTCCGCTATAGCTTATAGCCAAAACGGCGTCATCTTTGCCGATCATACCAAGATCCCCGTGCAAAGCTTCGGTAGGGTGCAAAAAGAAGCTGCTTGTGCCGGTACTTGCGAAAGTAGCCGCCATTTTAGCTCCCACAAGTCCCGACTTTCCAACCCCCGTAACGATTAGCTTGCCTTTTGTATTGTAGATTATATCTACGGCTTTTTCTATATCTTTGTCTATTTTTTTTGAAGCTTTTAAAATCTCCTTTGCTTCCGTTTCCAAAACTTCTCTAACTATCTGCAAAACATTCATCTCAAACCTACATCATATAGATAGTCGGAACGATCGTAGGATATTTTTTCATCTTTCTAAAGATATGCTTTCTAACCACTTGTCTTATCTCGTTTTCAGCAAGTTTCGGATTTTCGAAAATATCCGGTTTTGCATTTATCAAATATTGCTCCAAAATGGTCTCCATCTCTTTTGAGAAAGCTTTATCCTGCTTATCGGGAACAAGACCGTAGCTTACGACTTTCGGTTTTCCGATAATCTTTTTGGTTTCGCTATCTACTTGAGCCACTATCATAACAATTCCGGCGTCCGCCAATTTTTGCCTATCTATAACTACGTCATCCTCTATCTGTTTATTTACCTGATTGTCTATATAGATTTTACCGGTTTTGACGGTTTTTGCCTTCTTGATATATTTAGGACATATCTCCACCTGCTCGCCGTCACTCATAAGATAGATATTTTTAGGATGAATTCCGCACTCTATAGCGGTGTTTTTATGAGCATAGACGTGATTGTACTCTCCGTGTACAGGCAAAAAGAATTTGGGCTTTACAAGCCTAAGCATCAGCTTTTGCTCCTCTTTAGCAGCATGTCCGCTTACGTGAATCTCGCTAAAATTTTGATAGGCTACGTTTGCACCCGCTTTCAAAAGATAATTTAATACCCTCGATACGCTCGCTTCATTTCCGGGAATCGCCTTTGCCGATATGATAATCTGATCGGTAGGCTTGATTTTGATATGTCTATGCTCGTCTATCGCCATTCTATAAAGAGCGCTCATCGTCTCTCCCTGACTTCCGGTAGT
>JAADDG010000124.1 GCA_013154075.1 Campylobacterota bacterium
GTTATAAGAGCCGTCATAGCTCCTATCGTTTTATGGTTCATTTCTCTTCCTTTCTCAAAATAACGGTTGTCGAGTTCTCTTTAGTGAAATACTTTTCAGCAACTTTTTTAATATCCTCTATTTTGAGTTTGTTGATATTATCTTCATACTCAAGCAGAGGTTTTATATCTCCTTTTGCAAGATAACTTCCGAACATACTTGCAAGCGAGCTTGAGTTTTGCATACCGAAAATGAAATCGGCCTTTGTGTTGATTTTGATTTTATCGAGATCCTCTTGTTTGATTCCTCTCTTTTTGATCTCCTCTATCTGAGTCCAAAACTCTTTTTCTACCGTTTCCGCTTTCACTCCCGGATTGCAAACCGCCAAAAATAGAAAAATTCCCGGATCTTTATTTTCCATATTGTAAGCGTATAGCTGGTTTACGAGTCTTTTTTTATCGATTAGGATTTCGTTTAGTTTGCTGCTTTTTCCGCTGCTTAGGTATTCGCTTAGTGCGGATAATTTTACTTGATCTTTATCTTTGAAGTTTGGAATGTGAAAAGCTATGGCTATAATTTCAACTTCGCTCTCTTTATGGATATAGACTCTTTTAGCTCCGTCTTGTTTGGGCTCTACCTGGTGGACTTTGGGAATATCGCAGCAGTTTTTTATGTTGCCAAAATATTTTTCCGCCTCTTTGAAGACTTTTTCGGGTGCGATATCTCCGGCTACTACGATAATGGCATTTTTGGGCTGGTAGTAGATTTTGTGGAAATTTCTTATATCTTCGATTGTCCAATTTTGAATATCTTTCATAAAGCCTATCGGAGTCCAATGGTAGGGGTGATAGATGTAGGTGTTGTTAAAGAGTCTGAAATATAGATATCCTATAGGGGAGTTGTCGGTTCTCCATCTTCTCTCTTCCGCAACCACCTCTCTTTCGGTTTGAAACTCTTCATCTTTTAGGTTTAGATTTTGCATAAGTTCCGCAAAAAGCTCTAAAGATTTTGATAGGTTTCTTGAAGCGCTTTTTATAAAATAATGAGTGTAGTCAAATCCGGTGGATGCGTTGTTTACGCCGCCGTAGCCTTTTACTATCGTATCGAATTCTCCGGCTTTTAGATGTTTGGTGGATTTGAAATTCATATGTTCAAGCATATGGGCTATTCCCGTTTTGCCCATCACTTCGTTTCTGCTTCCTACCTTATAGAAAATATCGGTAGTTATTACGCCGCTTCCGTTTTCCATCGGAATGACGACCACTTCAAGACCGTTTTTTAAGGTTTTTGTGAAATATTTCGGTAAGGCGCTGCTGCTCATTAAAACTCCTGTAAAAACAAATAAAATAATTAATAGTTTTTTCACTCTATTATCTCCTATCGGATCCTATCACTTCCGTGATATCTTTGAAACCCTCTTTTTGCATAAGCTCTAAAATACCTTTATTTATATTTTTTGCCAAAGAGGGACCTTTGAAAATCAAGGCGGTATAAACCTCTATTAAAGAGGCTCCGGCTTTCAATCTTTTGTAGGCTTCATTGGCCGAATCTATTCCGCCCACACTTATTAAAGTAGTTTTTTTGAAAAAGGCTTTGGCTATCTCTTCGAACATCAAATAACTCTTCTCTTTCAAAACTTTTCCGCTAAGTCCTCCGAAGTTTTTGGCCTCTTTTAATAGTGAATAATCCATAGTGGTGTTTGTGGCTATGATTCCGTCGGCTTTGTTATCTATTGCGCTTTGGCAAAGAGAGAGAGCTTTGTCTATCTCCATATCGGGAGCTATTTTAAGAAGTATCGGTTTGTCGGTTAAAGATTTGGCTTTCGTAAAGAGCTCTTTGATAAAAGTTTCGTTTTGAAGATCTCTAAGGCCGGGGGTATTTGGAGAGGAGATGTTTATAACCATAAAATCACAAATATCTTTAAATTTTTCAATCAAAAGCTTATAATCCTCAATCGCCATCTCTTCGGGAGTAGTTTTGTTTTTGCCGATGTTTACTCCTATGGGAAAGATGAAGGGATAGATTTTCTCAAGTCTCTCTTTTAATCTATCGCTTCCGTCGTTATTGAAACCCATAGCGTTTTGAACACTCTCTTCTTTTGGAAATCTAAATAGTCTCGGTTTCGGATTTCCTTTTTGAGGATAGGGCGTTACGGTTCCTACTTCCGCAAAACCGAATCCCAAATAGGGGAGCGCTTTTATCATCGTGGCGTTTTTATCGAATCCCGCCGCCAATCCTACGGGATTTGGGAAAGTGGTGTTTAGCAGTTTTTGAGAGAGTCTGTCATCTTCTATCGTAAAGTTTTTTTTCAAAAGATTTAATACAAAAGGCAGATTTCCGCTTATGTGCAGAGCTTTTTCTACGATATTGTGAGCGGTCTCCGGATCAAATTTAAAAATCCATTTTTTTAGATCGTCGTAATTCATCTCTCTCCGATTAGATAAATTTGGTTTATAAATTGAGATGGATTATACTCAAATTTTTATAAATTAACAACAATGAGAATGCTTCAAACTTTCTTTTTTAGATTCGAAAATTGCCGATTTTCAAGAAAGCTTTCTCTTTTTCCGTTTTATAAAAACATTAATGTTATAATTATCAAAGGTCAAATTTATTTTTTACGGTTGAACGAATGAAAAAGATTCTCTTTTTATCGCTATTTTTTATCTCTTTTCTATTTGCTAAAGTTTATGAAAATATAGAATTCAAAGGCGTAAAAGGTTTTGGAGGAGAGCTTAGCAGAGATACTTTGCTTAAAGTAATAGGTAAAGAGTATCCCCCTTTTTACGCTTTTTGGAGAGACGATCCCGTTTTTAGAGATAGCGAGATAGATGACTATTTAAAAAGGCTTAAAAAATATTTTGCTTCTATAGGATATTACAAAGCCGATTTTAAGGTAGAGCGCAAAAAAAACACTCTCATTATAGTTATAAACAAAAATGAGCCTATTAGAGTCAAGTCTTTGAACATTGACGGCAATAGAAGTATTAGAAATCTTATCCCGTTTAAAGTGGGAGATATTTTTAGAACAGATCTTTTCAAACAGAGTAAAGATTCTATAGAGAGATTTTTGCTAACTCACTCCTATCCCAAATACGATTTTAAAGCCAAAGCTTACGTGGATCTCGATTTGTATAGAGTGGATTTGAACTATACGATCAAAAACGGGCCTTTTTGCTATTTCGGGCATACCGAAATAAACGGCGGAGGCGATGTGGATGAGAAGATTTTAAGAGAGCAGATAGTTTATAAAGAGAAAGATCCTTTCAATATAGAGAAAGTTGAAGAGACTTACGATAATTTTTATAATTTGGCTGTTTATGACTATATTTTGGTGGAGCCGAATTTGGAGATAAACTCCACTACCATTCCGGTAAAAGTGGATCTTAAGATGGGAGATACGAGATTTTTAAAAGCCGGGATAGGATACGGAACTAACGACGGACTTAGGGGGGAGATATCTTGGAAGGATAATGATTTTTTCGGAAATTTAAAACAGTTTGAGACGGGTTTGAAGGCTTCAAGCTCGCTTGGATATGAATATTTTGCAAGATATTACGATAGATGGGTGGAGCTACCTATTATAAATAGAGTGACTTTTGAAGATAGATTCTCGCTCTCTTACAAAAAGTATAAAAGCTATAATGAGAGAAAAGCACAAAATAGAGCCACTTTAGGCAAAAAGCTTTGGGGTTTGGAACACTATTTCGGGCTTTTGACGGAGTTTAGCAAGCTTCACTCCAAAACCAAAACGAGATCTTACGAAGATGGAAATTATTTTTTAAATTCTCTTTTTTATAGGGTGGTTATAGATAGAAGAAATTCGATATTCGATGCTACCGAAGGGTATTATTTGAGTTTGTATTTAGAAAAATCGATGCCCGCTTTGGGGTCTGATTTGAGCTATTTGAAAACTTTGATAGATGCCAGATATATTCACGATTTTAAAAAGTTCATAGGAGCTGTTAAAGTTAGAGTGGGGTCTTTGAATGAAGATGTTCCTTTGTTTAAAAGATTTTATACGGGCGGGTCTTTTACGAATAGAGGATATGCATATAGAGATTTCGGGCCGAAAGATAGCGAGGGAGTTCCTTTGGGAGGCCTTAGTCTAATCGATATTTTAAGTGAAGTTAGATACCCGCTAAATCCCAAATTTTCGGTTGTAGCTTTTTATGATACCTCGATGCTGTGTTTGAAACCCAACAGTTTTAGACACGCTTTTTACGGAAGCTGGGGGTTTGGTATGAGATATAAAACGCCGATAGGTCCAATTAGAGTAGATATCGGATTTCCCGTAAGAGATAGCGGATGGGAGTTTCATATAAATATAGGACAAGTATTTTGAGAGCTTTAAAGTATTTTTCTTATTTGCTTTGGTTTATTCTATTTTTGATTTTGTTTGCTGTGGGAGCGCTTTTTTTCGCCTTGAACAATCAAAAGACCATAGATTTTGCTTTGCAAAATTCCCTAAATAAATTTTTTCCCGATTTAAAATATGAAAAATTAAGCGGAGATATCTTTAGCGGTATAGGGATAAAAGGATTCAATTATAAAGATAAAGTCAAAGGAGATATCTATCTAAAAGCCGATTTTTCCGCACTTAAAGATGGAGAATTGAAAATAGAGGATGTAAACCTTACTTCTCTTTGGATAGATGAGAAGTTTCTAAAAGAGCTTTTAAACGCGCCTTCTAAAAAGAAACAATCTTCAGAGGAAAAACCTGCCGAAATTCCTATCAAAAAGATTGATATAAAAAATATAAATCTATCTTTAAGAGATTTTACATGGGATCAATATCGGGTGGATAATCTTTTTATAAATGTAAAAAATCTCAAATATGATATGAAAGAGAAACTCTCTTGCGTATTTTCGATAAAAGAGGATGGAAACGTAGCCTCTTTGCATCTTTTAGGAAGAGTGGATCTTCCTAAATATAGGTTTTCTATGGATGGAGTCGTTAAGAAGAGTTTTGTAAATCCTTTTATTGAAAAAAACGAAGTTTTATTGAAAGATGACGTGAAACTCTTTTTGAAAGGGGAGGGAGATTTTGATGATTTGATAACATCTTTGAATGTCAAGCCTTTTAATATGAGTGTGAAAGATATAGATATTTTGAGTAAAAAGATAGCTACAGACTTGAAATTCGGGCTTAAATCTCACGATGCGGATGTGAAACTGTACTCTTTTGCTAATTCAAACATAGCCGATTTGGATCTCAAAGCGGATGCGAAACTCAATATAGATGATATAAATAATACTCTTAATTTAAATTCTTTTGCAAAAGTTGTTTCTAAAAAGCTGTATCTAAAAGATCTTTTGAAAGATAGCAATATAACTCTTCTATCTGCTCCTACTTTGGATATAAGTTTATCGGGAGAGATGAAAAAGTTTGTTTTGAAATCTAATATAGATAATTTAGCTCTAAAAACCAAAGGGATAGATATCAAGAGCAAAAGATTTTTGCTATCGGGAAATATGAATGCTTTGGCGGGTGATTTTGACGCCGATGTGGATTCTTTTATTTTTAGCAAACTTGCAGATTTGAGTTTGAGGGGAAAGGCTCTTGGAAATATAAACGATATCAATAACACTTTGAAATTTGATCTGAAATCTATTTTGAAAGCTCAAAAAAATAGGATAAAAAATAAAGATATCGATATTATAGTACTTAGAGATAGTTTTTTGAAATTTAATGCCGCGGGAGATTTGAAAGAGATAAAAGGAGATATAAAATCTTTTGCGAGGGCTAAGATAGATGGCAAGAAGGCGAATCTTGATATAAAAAGAAGCAATTTTTACTACTCTTTGTTAAGTAACAGATTAAAAAGCGATGCGAAAATAGATATAGATAGCTATTTTGCAAAATTAAACGGCGATTTGAAAGTGGATGTCGATATTGATGATCTAAACAATAGTTTAAATCATCGTTTGAACTTGAAAATAACTAAAGTAATGCCTATTAAAGATCTAAATCTCGCTCCTTTGCTTCCTTTGAAGGTTGTTTCTAAAGGAGGACTTAAATCTTTAAAAGCCTCTTTGCATTCTCCTAAACTAAAGCTTTTTGTAAAGAGTGATTTAAATAGATTTGATTATAGATTGAAAAGTAAAGATATCAATATATCGAAAATTTATACTCCCTTTTTGAAAGAGGGGAAAAATATGGGAGTTAGGCTAAATAGCAGCGGATTTTATATCGTTTCTAAAAAAACGGCGAATATAAAGGGAGAGATTGAAAATTTTATTTTGGATAAAGAGAGATTTCATACGAAACCTTTTTTATTTAGGATGAAAGGTGAAGATCTCTTTTTGGATAATTTGAAAGTGATAGGAAAAGATTTTTGGGTATCGCTTAAAGGTTCTAAAAGAGGCGAGAATGTAAAAGCCTCTCTCTTTTCTCCCGGAATTTCGCTGCCTGAGGGCAAAGGAAAAATCAAAGATATTACTCTTAAAGCGCAAGGATTTGTAAATAAGGATGGTGGAGAGATAAAGATTAAGAAAGCCGGCTTTTCTCTAATCGATTTTAAACCAAAAGAGATGAATAGAGTAGTTTCTCTAAAAAGAGACGGAATTATTCAATGGAAGGGAGAAGATGCCAAAATAGATCTTGATTTTGGAGAGATTTTGAAGTTTTCCGCCTTGAAAAAAGG
>JAADDG010000215.1 GCA_013154075.1 Campylobacterota bacterium
GAAAAATCGAACATATCGCCGTTTTTAGGGATATTGTTATCAAGATAGTCGTAAAATTCGTTTCTTATTTCTATTAGTTTATCAAGCTCCTTTTTTACTTCCTCTTTATCCAAAATTTCATTTATCTCTTTTGACATGTCTATCCTTTTTAAATTTTTTGTAATTATAGCAATTTAATTTTTAGATAGACTGAGTTTGTGTTAAATGCTGTTTTTTAGCTTTTCATACTCTTCTATTATGGCTGTGTTGCCTCTCTTTTTGGCTCCGTTTATTAAAATTTCGCACTTTCTTTTTATCTCTTTTATAACCTCTTGTTTTAGATTCGGATCGTTTATATGTTTTAACATCGCTTTTATTCTAAATCTATCCATTCCCCAATATTTCATAGAGAGCTGATCTTCGTGCCCTCCCGTTTTGGCTATTAGAGGTTCGTCTATCAATCCTACATAATATTTTTTTGATATTCTAAGCCATAGATCATAATCTTCGCAAGCCGGCAAAGACGTATCAAAAAGCCCTACATCTTCAAAAACGCTTCTGTGAATCATCACGGCCGATGGGGAGATATGGCACATTTGCAGGGACTCTTTGAAGATTTTTCCTTGCAGTTTTTTTCGGAATCGTTTGGCTTTGTTTATTTGAATGCCGTTTTTTATCCATATTTCATCCGTTTGGGATATGAGTATGTCGGGATGTTTTTTGTGAAAGTTCATCTGTTTTTCAAGTTTTTCTTCAAACCACCAATCATCCGAATCCAAAAACGCTATCCACTCTCCCTTAGCCATCTCTATTCCGGCATTCCTTGCAGCACTTACTCCCAAGTTTTCTTGGGAGATTACTTTAATTTCTTCTATACTTTTTAAAATATTTAAAGTATTATCGGTAGATCCGTCGTTTACGACGATTATTTCATGGGCTTTTAGAGTCTGATTTTTTACCGACTCGATTGCCCTTTTTATTGTTTTTTCTCTATTGAATACCGGAATGATTACCGATATCATTAATACTCCTTTTTATAGATGAAATCTATTCCGCTGGAGTTTGGTTTGATAGTTATATCCGTTTCGAATTTCGGAGAGTGTTCTATCTGGATGGTTAGAGTGGAGACTACGTCGTTTCTATAAAATATAGTTACTTTTTTGGAGATTTTTTTGCCCACCTCTATTCCTATATCTCCGTTTTCTTTAGTCATCAAGGACAATCTATCGAGTTTTATTCCAAGACTGTCGGCTAATTCTTTTGCAAGAGTATTTCCGAAGATGGAAATGATTTTGGAAGAGCTTGAGGAACTTTTGCTTAGTAGATTATTTGATGTCGTACCGAAAAGTATCAAAGATAGTATATCGCTTTGGCTAAGATACGGATCGGATGAGAAAAATATCAAAGGAGATTCCAAAGTACCGTTTACGATAATCGTAATTTCGTAAGGTCTTACGTAGTGTAGAAGTTTGATATTTAAATAAGGATTTAGCGGATCTCCTCCGAACATAATCTCTCCGGAGTCTATTTTGAATATTTTGTCCTCTTTTTTCACTTTTCCGTTTAATAGTTTCACAAGTCCCAAAAGCTCCAATCTCTTTTCATACTCCTTCCAAAGAGTTACGTCTACATTGAAAGAGGCCTTTATATCTTTAGTTTTATATATGATGGGTTTTACGGAAAATATTCTTATATTTAAAGAGAGAAAATCTTTGGACTCTTTTTGTGGTTTTTGCTGTAGGATGATGATATCTTTGTCTTGGACTTTGTATGTTTTTACCGGTTCGTATCTGATGATTCCTTTGTAGAGCTTTATGAAGCCTTCTATATCTTTTTGATCGTTGTCTATTTTTAGTGATATTTTGGTATCGAATACTCCTTCACCTTCGGGAATTTTTAGATGAAATCTGTTTGCTTTTAGTGTAAAGAGTCCTTTTTTGGTTTTTGTGTCGTATTTTCCGTCTATTTTTCCTTTATCGTTTATAAAAAATGATTTAACTAAGATTTTGGAATCTTTTAGGTAAATATCGCTCTCTTTGGAAGAGAAGAGCTTTTTATTTAATATTTTGAATGAATAGTTGTTTATGGCGATTTTATTTTTTGAGATCGAAATATCGCTTTTTAATTTCTCGGCTACCAAGAATTTGTTTTCTTTATATTCGTAAAGAAGCCATTTTGCTTTGACTTGGTTTTTTGATAAAAGATTTTTCAAAGATATTTCACTGTTTATTGAAAGCTCTCCGTCTATTTTTAGTTTTGAGGCTTTTTCTTTTGATAAAAGGTCATTTTTTAGCTCTCTTAAAGAGGCAATTTTGGCCGATAGTGATAGATTTTTGTCCAAAGCTCCTTTGAGTGAGAAAATAGAGGTTGAAAGTTTTATATCAGATTGGATGTTTTTTGAATCTATTTGATAGTTTAGATCTCCTTTTAACTTGTTTCCCTCTATTTTCGATTGAACTAAGCCCTCTTTTAGTGTGGTTTTTAAATATATTGGAAATATTTTTAGATCTTTTAATTTTTTGTTTACGGGTTGTATGGTGGAGTCTATTTGTATCGGTTTTTGCAGTTTCAATGCCGATTTTACCAAAAAATCTTTATTTTCGGCTTTTATGGATATTTGTGAATCTTTTAGGTTTTTTAAATAAATTTTAGAATCTACTTGGGCTTTAGCTTTTATCTCTTTTAGATATTCGCTTTTTAGATGTAGATATAGTGTTTTGAAATCTTTTGTGTCAAAGTTTCCTTTTAGCAGATTTGAAGAGATTTTTCCTTTTAGATTTTTTCTTTTGCCCTCGTAGGATATTTTTAGATTTTGCAAAATATTTTGTGTAAATTCTGATAAGTTTTTAAATTTTTGGCTTGAGAATTCTCCCTTATAGGATAGAGAGCGATTGTAGTCTAAATGGTTTGATAGAAAAGCTTTCTCAAAATATTTGCTTTTTAGGTTGGCTTTTGTATTTGATTTGAATATTTTGTTTTTGAAATGATAAAAAATTACGCTTTTTGCATCAGTAATCTCTATTTGATATGGTTTTAGAGACTCTTTTAAAAACTCTTTTGCTTTGAAAAAGAGAGTGGCTCTAAAGAGATCTTTTCCAAGTTCGAAATTTGCGTTTAGGGGTTTGATGTGAGAGAAATCTATTGTTTTAGAGTATTTTTTCAAATAGTCGTTTTTTAGTTCTATTTCACTTTTTGCAAAGAGTCTGTTTTTGTCTATTTTTGCTTTGAAGATAAAATCGGCTATATTCGTATCGGTTTTGGCTCTTATATCGTCTAAATATAGATATTTAAGATCAAAAAATCCGTTTTCCGCATTTAAATTGAAGCTGTTTATTTTATATTGCTTGTATTTAAAAGGTTTTATATCCGCTTCTATTTTGTTAAAGACTATGCCGTTTATTAGGATGATATTTGAAGAGCTCTTTTTTTGTTTTTTGTTTTTAAGAATAGCTATTATCTTATCTATATCGATATTTTTGGCTTTTAATAAATTTACATAAATGTTTTTATCTTCCCAAAAACCTTTTATAATGACTTTAGCTAAATCGGAATCGATTTTCGATTTGAAGTTTGATATTTTGATATCTTTAAAGTCGGTATATATTTTGTCGGCTTCTATATCAAGGTATTTGATTTTTATATTTTGATTTTGAAAATTTTTCATAGAAAAGTTGAATTTATCTATATCTATAGATTTTAAAAGGGGAAATTTCTTAAAGCCTTTCGATGAGCTTTTCTTTTTTGATTTTTTCTTTAATAGCTTTTGCAAAGTAGGATAGTTTAGATCTTCTATTTTGATCTCTTTGAAAGATAATCTTTGATACATAAGAGGAGTGATTTTCCAATCGATTATTATCTTTTTTGCGAGATTTTCGTTTTTATATTCTATATTTTTCAGGGTAATTCCGGTAAGAAGACTTCCCGAGGTGCTCTCATAGCTTATTTGATATTCGTTTGAGATTTTTTTGATAATGAAATTTAGTGTCTCTTTGTTTGAGATAAGAAAAACGATAAAGGCTCCGATTAAGAGAGAAATCTCTATAAAGATTAAAAAGGAGACCAATCTATTTTTCAAAACGACTGTCCTATTAGAAAATGTATGGCGTTTATTGAAGGGTCTTTTACGTTAAATCCCATATCTATTTTGATAGGTCCTATTTGAGTTAGGTATCTTATTCCGAAACCTACGGCGTTTACAAAATCGGTGGAAAAGTCCATACTATCTTTTGAGAGCAGTGTGGAGTCCCAAAAGAGGGCTCCTACCAGCTTCTTGTATATCGGATGATCGAGTTCCACGCTTGTCTCAACCATCGTTTTGCCTCCGACATCCACACATTTTGCGTCGGTTGCGTACAGTTTTTTGTATCCGTAGGCTCTGTTTCCGTAAGCGCCTCCGCCGAAAAATAGTTTGGAGCTTGGAAGTGATTTTTCTATCTCTTTTATAAGATATATTTTTCCCTTTAACGCTAAGGTTGTTTGATTTTCGAAAGTGTGGATGAATCTTGCTTCGTTTTTCCATTTTATATATGTCGTTTCGCTTCCTATCTCTTTGACTCCGGTTTCTATTTTGGAGTTTAGATAGTAGCCTTTTTTGGGATTTGTTTTTGAATCTCTTTTATCTTTTTCATATTCGAAAAAGGGATATACCAAAAAGAAATCTCCCTCTTTTATGTTGCATAGGTTTTGAACCTCTTCTATTTTGATGTTTTCTATTCCCAAACCGAAATCGTAAGTGGAATCTTTGACATTTGTAAATAGATGTATTTTTTCGAATATCTTTTTTTCGTTGTAGCTGTTATAATCGAAAAAGGAGTATCCCGCTTCGTTTTTTAAATTGAATCTATATTCGTTTACGCTAAATAGGAGAGGTTTGAAAAGATCGTTTTTGAATATCCTCTCTTTGTTTGAGTATTTCAGGAAAAATCCCAATTTCTTGGCATTCCCTCTGAAATTATACTCTTCCCATCTAAAAAATGCTCTCGGTCCAAGATCCGTTTCATACCCGATACCGGTTTTTAGGCGAATCTTTTTTTTTCTCTCTTTTAGTTTCACTATATAATCGACTATATTGTTTATTTTTGGGCCCTCTTGAATGGAAATCAAAGAGAAAGCTCCAAGGGAGTAGAGAGCGTCATAGCTTTCTTTGATTTTGTCTATGCTGTATTTGTCTCCTTCTTGGAATTTGAGGTATGTTTTTACTATTTTTTGATCTATGCTTTTTAGGCCTTCTATTTTTATTTTTCCGAATTTACAAACTCCCCCTTTTTTTAGATGAAATTTTAGATAGGCTCTATTTTTTTGGAGATCTATAAGGGCTTTTGCGTTTAAGTCGTAGCTGCAAAATCCCTCTTTTAGCATTTTTTCTTTTATGTTTTTTTTACTTTTTACGAACAAATCCGCATCGAACCTCTCTCCTTTTTTCAAAAGTATCAGATTTTTTATGTTTTCGTCGCTTTTAATCTCTATGCTGTCTACGATAACGGGAGAGTTTTCTATTATATGGAAGGTGATAGAGTCGTTGTTTTCGGTATGGGAGATTTTTGCTTTGTAAAAGCCTTTTACTTCATAAAATCCTTTTAATGTCTCTTTTAAGAGAGGGACGGTTTTTGGATTTATTTTAGGAACTCTTTTTTTCCAAAAGAGTATTATTGAGGGCACTTTCAATCCCAATGCCTCGTAAAGCTCTTGATTGTCGAAGGTTTTATTTCCTTGAAAATAGAGATATTTTAGTTGTGCGCAAAAAAGATTAAAAGGTAAAATCAAAACGATTATAAAATAGATAAGTCCATTTTTCATAACAATAATGATAACATAAAGCAAAAAATTTAAGCCGTATTTTTGAGAGTAGTCGTTATAATTTTCTTTTCTTTAAAAATCTATTTAAGGCGTGTAGATGAGTGGGTTCAACTTTGATGTATTATCCGTAATTATAGGTATAGTTGTTGGATGGATTGCTTTTTATATAAAGCATTTTATCGAAATGAGAAAGTGTAAAAAAGAGATAGAGGAGTATAAGGGGCATCTAAATAGGCAAATGAAGATTACTCAAGAGGGTAATAAGGCTTTAATAGATGAGATAGAAAAACTTAAAAAAGAGAATGAAAATCTTAGAATTACCGTTAAGACTTTAGGACAGAAGCCTGGTAGAAGCGAACTTAGATTATTAAACGTATATGATTCCGCTTTAAGAAAGATGATGCTAAAAGCCCCTGGCTTCTCTTCAGCATGGGAGATGGCTCTTCAAGAAGCCGAAAGAGAATATGAAGAGAATGAAAAGGGACTTAGAACCGTTATTAAAAAAGTTTTTGGTCCTAGCATCTCTAATAAAACTCAAGAAGAGGGTGAGAATAAATAATTTTAAGGAGAGGTGGAATAAACTCTCTCCTCTTTTGGCTTTTTGCTATCTTCTTGTATATTTTTTATAATGTAGACGGGTGCTATAAATATATAAGCGATAGTTGCTACTAAGAAGGCTATCAAAATATATAGAGGTAGTTTCTTTTTCCAATTTTCTTTATTTCCTTTCATTTTTTCTCCTTAATCTATTTATCACTATAAATTATACAATTTTTTTGACTCAAAAATTTTTTATTTGATTTGTACAAAATGTTTTTAATTATGATT
>JAADDG010000159.1 GCA_013154075.1 Campylobacterota bacterium
ATGGTAGCTGAGGGGAGACTTGAACTCCCGACCTCCGGCTTATGAGACCAGCGCTCTAACCAGCTGAGCTACCCAGCCAACCGAAATTTAGACAGGGATTTTAACGAAAAAAACCTTAATTTACTCTTTAATTTCGGCAGGCCAAAACTACTTCTTAAAAAGATCTAAAAAACCTTTAATTTTCTCTATTTTATCGCTTTTTTCTCCATCTTTTCCAAGTTTTTTCTCTATCAATTTCTCTATGGTGTGTACCGCTTTTTCTTTAAGGTATTTTGAGGCGTTTAGTTTGACTTTCGGTTTGTTGATATTTCCTTTGATGATTCCTTTAAAGTCCTTTTTCTTAATAAGGATATCAAACGGCGCTTCTATAGTATTGTCTTTTATATTAATCTTTCCGTTTTTAAAAGATATGTAACTATGCTCGCTTCTTGCCAAAAAGTTGAAGATAACGATATCTTGATCTATTTTCGATTCGAACGTAGTTTCGTTGAATTTCTCTTTTGTAAAGTCATATTTCGTAAAAGCTACGATCATATCCGTAAAAGAACTTCTTAGAATTCTCGCTTTATCGATTTTTGCTTTTATCTCTCCTTTTTTGTTTAAAAGATTAAACCACGCTTCTATATTGGCTTCTCCGTCTGCGATAACGGGATATAGAGCCGTTTGAAGTATTTTTGATACTCTTATCTTATTTCCTTTAAAAGTTATAACACCGTTTTTTATTACAAAATCAAGCTCTCCCCCAAATTTTTCCGATTTTCCGGTAATTATCAAATCTTGATTTTCTTTTTTTATCTCTCCCGTTATTTTCATATCTCCTTTCAATTTTTTAGAGATTATCGGTTTTAGTTTTGCCAAATCTTTTAAATATGCTTTATATGCGGCGTGAAAATTGCTCTTTTTGGGGTTGTATATGCCTTTTGGGATTTCAAACTTTAAGATAGGAGAGTTAAAATTAGTAGATATTTCCATATTCTCTTTTATGGAGTTTATTTTTGATGTGAGTGTGTAAGGGAGGTTTTCCCCTATATCGATTTTAAACTCTTTTTTTATCTCATTTTTGTTTAAAATAGCTTTTGCAGTTTGCAAAGTGGCCGATATTTTCGGCGTTTTTTGAAGATTTTCTATTTTTGCATCTATGTTTAGATTTCCTTTCGATAGTTCGTTTTTACCCAAAATATATAGTAATTTTTCTATTTTCCCTTCATTTATAGCCAAAAGAAGTTTTTTACCGTCCGTTTTGAAAGAAGTTGTGCCTCCAAGAGATTTGCTTTCTCCTTTTATTTCAAACTCTTTGCCTTTTGCTTCTATTTCTCCATTGATTTTGATATCTCCTCTTAGAGGTAAATTTGCTACGGAGCTTAGATTTTTCAGATTGCTAAAGATCTCATAATCGCTTTTTAGATTGAAATTGTCAAAATTGTTAGATAGATTGATTATGGCTTTTTTGATTAAAAGATTTGCAAACGTACTTTTTATATCGGCTGAGGAGTTTATCGCTTTTTGGTGAAGGTTTGATAGGATCTCTCCCTCTATAAAGCTGTTTGAGGGAATTTTGATTTTATAATCGTTATATATCTCTTTTGCATTGAAAATACTTTTATATATTTTTGCTTTTGCCATACCTTTTAGATCGTTTGGATCAAATTTCGGAATATCCACTTTTAGATCGAAAATACCTTTTAGATAGGGTTTTACTCCCGCTATTTTCAAAAGCTCTTCGATTTTACCTTGAGTGATATTAGCTCTAATATCTTGAGGGATATTGTTTACTATTTTTAAGAAATATTTGACGGGAGAACTAAAGGCTTCTCCTTTTCCGTAAATTTTAAGGTTTTTAAGCTCTCCTTCCATTTTTCCTACTATATTTATATCCGCTCTTACGCTTTTTTGGGCGGTTTTTATCTCTTTGCCGGTTATTTGATATGTGAGATTTAATTTCTGAGATAGTAAGCTGATATCTCCGTCTATATCTAAATCAATCATATCATTAATATTGAGTGTAGTTGTGATATGGTTTGGCTTAAGATGTAGAGTTTTTATTTCTATTTTTTGTCCCGATTTTTTTGAAATTATAGAAGAGATATAGGGTTTGATGATATCGTTTCCACTTTGAGTAAATAGCAAAAAATAGGCAAAACCCAAAAATATTAAAATTATGCCCAAAATATATGAGATTATTTTCATAGATGTCTCCTTTAAAAAAATGGCCTAAAATTCTTGCCAAAAATAACTATTAGTCTTATAGACTAAAAATTTGTATATATATCATCACAATTTTATCAAAAACTCTTGACAAACGTCATATTTTTATGTAAAATTTCAGCACTCAAAAATAACGAGTGCTAAAGACGACAAAAAATATTTATAGAGGAGTTGACAATGAACTTTATACCATTAGGACAAAGAGTCTTGGTTCAAAGAGTAGAAGAAGAATCAACTACCCCTTCAGGAATCATTATACCAGATAACGCGAAAGAGAAACCTTTAATCGGCGAGGTGAAAGCTATTAGCAAAGAGGTAGAAGAGGACGGAGATATAAAGGTAGGCGATAAAGTGGTTTTTGCAAAATATTCAGGAACCGATATAAATCTTGAAGGCGAAGAGTATCTTGTTTTAAATACCGACGATATTTTGGGAATTTTAAAATAATTAACCTAAATTAACTTTTCCATCAAAATAAAAAAACAAAAGAGGAGATGAAGCATGGCAAAAGAAGTATTCTTTTCAGATGAGGCGAGAAATAAATTATATGAAGGCGTTAAAAAGCTAAGTGACGCCGTAAAAGTTACTATGGGACCGAGAGGAAGAAATGTCCTAATTCAAAAAAGTTTTGGAGCTCCTTCTATAACTAAAGACGGTGTTTCCGTAGCAAAAGAGATAGAGCTTGCCGACACTATCGAAAATATGGGTGCTCAACTCGTAAAAGAGGTTGCAAGCAAAACTGCCGATGAGGCGGGAGACGGAACAACTACGGCTACTATTTTGGCTCACGCTATTTTCAAAGAGGGTCTAAGAAACATCACTGCCGGTGCTAATCCTATCGAAGTAAAAAGAGGTATGGATAAAGCGGCAGAGGCTATTATCGAAGAGCTTAAAAAGATAGCAAAAGAGGTAAAAAATAAAGAAGAGATAGCCCAAGTAGCCACTATTTCGGCAAACTCCGATAGAAAAATCGGTGAGCTTATTTCCGAGGCTATGGAGAGAGTAGGGCAAGACGGAGTTATTACCGTAGAAGAGGCTAAAGGTATCAATGATGAGTTGGAAGTAGTGGAAGGTATGCAATTTGATAGAGGATATCTATCTCCATACTTTATTACAAATCCGGATAAAATGACTGTCGAGATGGATAATCCTTTGATCTTGTTGTATGACAAAAAAATATCCAACTTGAAAGATTTGTTGCCGATCTTGGAGCAAGTTCAAAAAACAGGAAGACCTCTATTGATCGTTGCCGAAGATATCGAAGGTGAAGCTTTGGCTACTTTGGTTCTTAACAAATTAAGAGGCGTATTGAATATAGCTGCCGTTAAAGCACCGGGATTTGGTGACAGAAGAAAAGCTATGCTTGAAGATATCGCTATTTTAACAGGCGGTAACGTAATTACCGAAGAGCTTGGTAGAACTCTTGAGAGTGCGACTATAGACGATCTTGGAAAAGCCGGAAGAGTGGTAATCGATAAAGAGAATACCACAATCGTTGACGGTGCCGGAGATAAAGAGAAAATAGAAGCGAGAGTTAAACAAATCAAAGCTCAAATCGAAGAGACTACCAGCGAGTATGATAAAGAGAAATTGCAAGAGAGACTTGCTAAACTTGCAGGCGGTGTTGCGGTAATCAAAGTAGGTGCCGCTACAGAGACTGAAATGAAAGAGAAAAAAGATAGAGTTGACGATGCTCTAAGCGCTACTAAAGCGGCTGTTGAAGAGGGTATCGTAGTAGGTGGAGGTAGCGCACTTATCAAAGCTACCAAAAAAATCTCTCTTGATGTAGAGGGTGATGAGGCGATAGGTGCCGAAATCGTAAAAAGAGCCATCAAAGCTCCTCTAAGACAAATTGCCGAGAATGCCGGATTTGACGGCGGTGTGGTTGTAAACAAAGTAAGTGAGAGCGATGACGACAATTTCGGATTCGATGCCGCTGCGGGCGAATATGTAAATATGTTCGAGAAAGGTATCATCGATCCTGTGAAAGTTGAGAGAATCGCATTGCAAAATGCCGTATCAGTTGCAAGCTTGCTTCTAACTACCGAAGCTACCGTAAGCGAGATCAAAGAGGAAAAACCGGCAGCCGCAATGCCTGATATGGGCGGAATGGGAGGTATGGGAGGAATGATGTAATTCCTTCCCCCCTCTCTTCTTACTCTTTTTGATTTCCTACACTTTTTTTAATAAACTCCATAAATTCTTCAAATAACTTTGTTTTTGTTTTGTTTTTGTGATAAACCATATATAGATTTCTCTCAAAAGATAGATTTTTTAGTTTGACCTCGAACAGTTTTCCCTCTTCAAGCTCCTTTTTGACCGCATGTCTTGAGATACAGGTTAAATTTTCTTTGTGATAGAGTACGCTTTTTATCTCTTCAAATTCGGAAAACTCTAAAAATATATTTAATTTTGAGGATAATTTGCCAAGCTTTGTTAAGAAAAAATCTCTTGTACCGGATCCCTTTTCTCTCATAATCCATCTTTTATTTAGTAAGGTATCGATAAAATGCTCCTTTTTTGCCAATTCTTCGTCGCTTGTTACGATTATAAGCTCGTCTTTTGCTATTTTGATACAATTTAATTCTATATCTTGAACTTCGTTTTCTATAAAACCTATATCGGTTTTCGCGTCATGAAGCTCTTTTATGATCTGTTCGGAATTTGCCGTCTTTTTTTCTATCTTTATTTGGGGATATTCCACCAAAAATTGATATATGGGATCTGCCAAAATATATCCGCTTATCGTTTTGCTCGCTATTATTTTCAGCTCTCCTCCCATCTTATTTTTTGTGAAGATATTTTGTGCATCTTTTAAAGCTATTAGATGGGGTTCCACTATCTTTTTAAAATATCTTCCTCTTTCGTTTAAGATAAGTTTTTTCCCGACTCTGTCAAAAAGCTGTTCCCCGATTTTTTCTTCAAGAGATTTTATAGCCAACGATATTGCCGATTGAGTTACCTTAAAATCTTTCGCCGCTTTACTTACGTTTGTATTTTCGGAAAGATATATGAAAAAATCCAACTCTTTTAATGTGAACATGGAATACCCTTTCCATTTTTTATTTGCTTTTTTAAACATTATATCAAATTTTATTTATTTTACTTATGAAAAGTTTTTGATTATAATAAATTTTGAAAAATAACAAAATCTTATAAAGGGATGAGGATGGCGTTTAGCAAAGAAAATAGAGCCAATACCTTTAGCGGTATACTGTTTGTCGCTTTGTTTGCGATGGCGGCCACTTATTTGGCGGAGTTTAAGGTTTTTAAGGAGTTGGGGATAAGTCCTCTCATTATAGGTATAGTTATAGGTATGTTTTATGCAAATACTTTGAGAAATAAGCTTCCTCAAGAGTGGGTTCCCGGAATAATTTTCTCTACGAAAACTCTTTTGAGAGCGGCTATCGTATTTTACGGTTTTAGATTGACTTTCCAAAATATCGCGGAGGTCGGAATTGCTGGAATAGTGGTAAGTACGATAATGGTGGCCACCACTTTTATTATAGGTTATTATGTGGGAGTTAAATTTTTGGGGCTTGATAGAGATACTTCCATCCTAACGAGTGCCGGAAGTTCCATTTGCGGTGCGGCTGCTGTTTTGGCGACGGAGCCCGTGGTGAAGGCTGAAGCTTATAAGAGTGCTATTGCGGTATCTACGGTGGTGCTTTTCGGAACGATAGCGATGTTTTTGTATCCCTTTTTATATAAAAGCGGAATTTTGGGTTTCGATCCCAAAGAGATGGGAATCTATATAGGGGGAACGGTTCACGAAGTAGCTCACGTAGTGGCTGCCGGAAATGCGGTGGGAACGGTTACCGCCGAAAATGCGGTTATCGTAAAGATGATTAGAGTTATGCTGATAGCTCCGTTTTTGCTGATATTGGGATTTTGGCTTGCAAAGAGCGCTACTGGAGCTGCTAAGGGAGAGAAGACCAAAGTGGCGATTCCTTGGTTTGCGGTTTTGTTCATAGCGGTGGCCGGTTTTAATTCTTTGGATCTTTTGCCTAAAAATGTCGTAAATACTATAAACGAGCTTGATACTTTCGCTTTGACTATGGCTATGAGCGCTCTTGGAATGGAGACAAACTTTTCTAAATTTAAAGGTGTCGGTATGAAGCCTATCTATTTGGCTTTAATTTTGTTTATTTGGCTTTTAGTTGGCGGATATGTAGTAACTAAAATTTTTGCATAATTAAAAATGTTACGAGTAGTGATAAAAATTTGAAAAAATTTTTAAATTGAATTTTTTTTCATTTTGTCTATCTTTTTGGGATTTATTTAGCTATAATGTTTCTTACAAACATAAAGGACTTTTAAGTAAAAGTCCAGATCCCAGGAGAAAGAAGAAAAATGAACATTTATGTTGGAAATTTGTTTTACGGAAT
>JAADDG010000219.1 GCA_013154075.1 Campylobacterota bacterium
CTATCCTATTTTCATCACTCTTTAAAAAATCGAATAAAAAATCCCTAACGCTAAAATTCCCAAGCTCCAAAGCCTCCGTAGGACAAATCCCTACACAGACTCCGCAAGAGGTGCAGTTTTGCAAAAATAGAGAGATACCTCCGTCCACACACTTTATCGCATCATACGGGCAGATATTTTCACACTCCTTGCATTCGCTAAGTTTGGAAGAGTATCTCACGCAAGCGGAAGAATCGGCTTTGAGTTTCATAAAAGTCCTAAAATCTTTGTTTTTAAATTATAAAAGAAGATTATACAAGAGGTTCTCTGAAGATTTACTTCAAAAAAAGGAGTGGAGAGAAGAATCGAAACTTTCAATCTGATTCAATAATTAAAAGAAAACTCTCAGCCTTCATCTAACGAGCCGAAAGTTTTCTTCTAACAACCAATCATTTTTTAGACCGTCCTTTGCAATTATCGCAAATCGTCATTCCTATCACATTAACGTTTTCTATCTCTTTATTCGTTATTTTTTTTAAAAGAGTATTACATTCATGAACGGCATCGTCTACGTAATAATCCATAACCTCTCCGCAAACTCTACACATCAAATGAATATGCGGCTTTAGATATATGTCATATTTGGATTTTCCGTTGGCAACCGGAGGAATCAACTCCACAACAAGCCCCGCGTCTCTTAGCATATTGAGATTTTTGTAAACGGTGGCTAAAGATATAGAGGGATGAGTACTTTTTAAGTTGCTATAAAGCTCATCGATGGTGGGATGATTTTTTTTATCCAACTCTCTTAAAATGGCAAGCCTCTGAGGAGTAGCTTTGAGTCCCCTCTCCTTGAGCTTCTCTACCATGGGTCTCCTTTTCTCAAAATTTCACACAAAGTTATATTTTATCCAAATATAACTTAGTTTTATATTAAAATAATTTTAAATAGTTTAAAAATTTTTCACTTAACTTTTGCGGAGTTAACCCAAGATAATCTTCTACGAAAGAGGTCTTACCGTGAGGAATAAACCTATCCTCAAATTCAAAACTATTTAAATAAATTCCCGTAATTCCCTCTTTTGAAAGGAACTCCGACAAAGCGCTCGCCACTCCTCCCATTTTTACGCTATCGCTAAAGACAAACCACTTTTTATATTTAAGGGCAACTTTTTTTAACATCTCTTCATCCAAAGGCTTAACAAACCTTAAATCCAAAATTGCCGGTTTTGTTTCTTTCGGTAACAAATTCGCAGTTTTTATGGCCCTTCCTACACCGTTTCCGTAACCTATAAACACAATATCACTCTCACTCTCTCTAATAAGCTGAGCTTTACCCATCCTAAAAGGCTCAAACTCAACTTCACCATCCTCAAGCAAAAAAGCTCCCCTTGGATATCTAAAAGCGCAAGGAGTCTTCATCTCATAAGCGAACCTAACGGCATCCTCCATTGTTTTGGGATCTCTCGGAGCAAAAAGAGTGAGATTCGGAATAGCTCTTAGATAAGATATATCGAAAACTCCCTGATGAGTCTCTCCGTCTTCTCCCACTATTCCCGCTCTATCGATAGCGAAAACCACCGGAAGATTCATTATAGCCGTATCGTGAATCACCTGATCATAAGCTCTTTGCAAAAATGTAGAGTATATGGTAACGAAAGGTTTGAAACCCTCTTTAGCCATAGCGGCCATAGAGGTTACCGCATGCTGTTCGGCTATCCCCACATCCCAGAATCTATCGGGATATTTTTCGATAAGAGGTTTAAGCCCGGTACCGCTTGGCATCGCGGCGGTAACACCCACCACGTTTTTATGCTCTTTTGCAAGTTTCATCAAACTTTTGCTATAAATTTCCGTAGCGCTCAAAACACCGTTACTCTTTTTATAAGGAGTTCCCGTTTTTATATCGAAAGGCCCGACTCCATGCCAATGCTCATAATATCCTTCCGCTATCTCATACCCTTTTCCTTTGATAGTTTGGGCATGAACGATAACGGGCTTGTTCAAACCTTTCGCAATCTCGTAAACCTCTATAAGCCCCTCTATATCGTGTCCGTCCACCGGGCCTATATACTCCAATCCAAGCTCCTCAAAAAGCATTCCGGGCGTAATTAGCTTGATACTCTCCTCAAATCTCTTGGCTATATAAGAAGCGCTTGAAGGCAGATACTCCAAAATCTGCTCCGTTTTGGCTTTGAACTTTTGATAAAAACGGCTCGCCATCTTTTGAGAGAGATAGTTGCTTATAGCACCTATCGGCTTTGAGATACTCATCTCGTTATCGTTTAGGATAATAACACACGGATATTTCCTATCTCCAAGCTCGTTTAAAGCCTCATAAACCATCCCCGCACTCATAGAGCCGTCCCCTATCAAAACGACGGGAATTCTATCTTCGTTTTTGAGCATTATCGCTTTTGCGGCTCCCGTAGCTATGGAGATAGAGGTGGAGCTGTGTCCGGCTATAAAGTAGTCATAAGGAGATTCGCTCGGTTTCGTAAATCCGCTTATTCCGCCAAATTGTCTTAACGTATCGAATCTATCCCATCTATCGGTTAAAAGCTTATGCGCATAGGCTTGGTGTGAGACGTCGAAAATAAAGGGATCTTTTTTAGCATCGAATACGTAATGCATCGCTATTATAAGATCCACCGCTCCCAAAGCGCTACTTAAATGACCTCCGTTTTTGCTAACGGTGGTTAGAATTTTTTCCCTGATTTTTTTGGCTAAATCGTTCAACTCTTCTATAGAATAGTTTTTTATGTCCATAAGCTTCTTCTTTAAAGTGGATTTAAGAGGAGAGAAGGTTTTTAATATTTTCCAGGCGCTGTTTTATAGTGGCGTCCATATTCCCGGCATCGCTCTCGATAACGACTCCCCCCTCCTCTATCGTATCGTCCGAAACGACTTCTATCGCCGGATTTTCCTTAAAGTGTTCCTTTATATAATTATAATCATTAGGATTTAATTTCAATTTTATTTTAGTAGCTTCTTTTAATTCTTTTATAAGACTTTTAGAGAGAGCCAAAGCCACCTCTTTGGAGTTTTCGGATATCTCTTTTGCTATTACCTCTTTGGCTATATCAAAAGCGCTCTTTGGAAGTTCCTCTTCAACCTTTTTTATAAACTCGTTAAGTTTCGAAACGGCCTCGTTTAAACTTTTGATAGACTCTTCATATTTCAAGCGGAGCTCTTCCAGCCTGTTCTCATATCCCCTCTTAGCCTCTTCCAAAGCGCTCTCTTTAGCGCCCTTCTCTATCTCTTCTCTCTCTTTTTGAAGTTTTGCCTCAAACTCCTCTATAAGCTTCTCGTTTTGCATCTGAAGCTCTACGATAGTGGAAGAGAGCTCCTCTATCCTCTTTAGGAGATTCTCGACCACTTCGGAATTCTCCTCTTTGGCCTCTTTAGTCTCTTTTTGCTTCGAGACGGATTCCTCTTTGACCTCTTTTGCCGCTTCCTCTATCTCCTTTTTTATCTCCTCTTCGCTTTTAATCTCATTTTTTTCAATCTTTTCAAGAGGCAAAAACTGATATCTCTCTATCTTATGCTTGCTTAACTCATCCTCTTTTATCAGATTTTTAGTCATCTACTCTATCATCTCCTCGGACTCTCCGACTTGAATCACTCCCTGCTCGGCAAGCTGTTGAACCTCTTCTACGATCTTTCTTTGAGCCTCTTCCACCTCTTTTAGTTTAACCGCACCCATAAATTGCATCTCTTCCAAAAACGCCTCTCTCGCTCTTTCAGACATATTTGACAAAAACTTCTCTTTCATCTCGTCGCTTGCGCCTTTTAACGCAACCATCAAATCTTTTTTATCTACGTTTTTCAAAATCTCTCTTATGGCGTTATTGTCGAGTTTGGCGATATCTTCGAAAGTAAACATCATCTCTTTTATCGTGGCTGCCAAACTCTCATCGGTCTGCTCTATGATATTTAGAGTCGATTTGGTACTACTTTGACCAAGCCTATTTAGTATCTCCGCAACGGCTCTCGGTCCTCCCACTTCCACTTTGTAGCTTGTTAGAGACTCAAGCTTACTCTCCAATACCGCTGAAACTCTCTTTATAACGTTGGATGAGATATCTCCAAGATTTGCGATCCTAAGCACCACTTGAGCTCTAAGCTCGTCCGGGAAATAGGATAGCGTCTCGGCCGCATTGTTAGGATCCATATGAGCTATGATCAAAGCTATCGTTTGAGGATGTTCGTTCATAATGAAATCGGCAAGCTGCTGAGGTTTGATCTGATCAAGATACGAAAAGCTTTTGGACTTATCCAAACTTTTGGCAAGTCTATCCAAAATCTCGGCCGCCTGCTCCTCTCCGAACGTCTTATACAAAATCTCTTTGGCATACTCCAAACCGCCGCTTCTTATATATTGGTTGGATTGAAGCACCGCATAAAACTCTTCCAAAACCGCCGCGGCTATCTGCTTATCCACACTTTTGGAAGTCGCTATGTATTGAGAGATCTCCGTTACAGTCTCAACGTCCATCGCTCCGAAAATATTGGCCGTTATATCCTCTCCGAGCTGTATAAGCAAAATAGCGATCTTCTCCGGCATACTAAGCTCTTCATAAATCGCCTTTTGCTCGGGCTTTAAATTTACCATTATCTTCTCCTATTTCTTAGGCTCGAACTCATTTACGCTTTTTACCAAAGTCTGTAAAATATTGGCAACCTCTTCGGGATTCTCGGAAGCTATCTGTTTCATCTTCTCAAGCAGTACCTCATATTTTAATTCCTCTTCGTCAAACTGCTCTCCAAGCCCAAGCTCCTCTTCGATCTTCTTCTTCATATTCTTATACTGCTCAAGCGTATCCTCCGCAGCCTCTTTCTCCTCTTCGATAGCAAGTTTTTCCAATCTCTCCTCTTCCTCTTTCGTCTCTTCGAGCATCTTTTGAGAAAACGGTACGATGACTCTTTTGTAGAACAAAAAGAGCAAAACTATAGCTATCGCAAACTTTATAAAAGGCATCAAAGGCTGCACGAAAGAGGCCGTTTTCTCGACAAGAGTTTTCGTAACGGGAGCTTTAGGCCTTAAGCCTCCTTTAGAGAATTCGAAATTGCTAACGGTTACCTCGTCTCCCCTTTTGGGATCGTAGCCTATACTCTTTTTGACTATATCGGTAATATTTGCAATTTCCTGTTTGCTTAAAGGAACATACTCTATCTCGGAAGTCTCTTTTCCCTCTTTATCTTTTTTAAATCTATACTTTCCGTCCACCACGACAGCGGCCGTAATTCTCTTTATTCTGGCAAAAGCGCCCTTTTTATTCAAAATCTTTTTGGAAACTTCGTAGTTTGTGGTGGTGACGCTCTTTTTGTATTTGGAGGTGGGTTTGTTAGACTCGATTCCTTGCACCGGTCCTATATTGCTTATGGCTCCGGGAACTCCTCCAACCTCCTTCTTAGAAAAACCTTCTCTCTCCTCTTCCGTAGTCTGCTCGCTTCTTGGAACTACGTCCGGATCGTAATATTCGCTAACTTCATCCTCTTGAGAGAAATCGAAATCTATAGTAACTTTCGCTACCACCTTATCTTCCCCGCCGACGACGGGAGCTAAAAGATTTACGATCTTTTTCTCATAAGCTCTCTCAAACTCCTTTTTATACTTGATTTGAGAGGCTATAAGCTCGCTTTTTAGCATATCCTCGCCGCCTAAAGGATCTCCGTTTTGATCGATTAGTTTTACGTTTTCGGGGGTTAGTTTAGGAACGGCGGCTGCAACCAAATTTTTGATACCCATTATCTGCTTTGGAGAGAGTTTGGTATAGGGCTTTATCGTCAAAGAGACCGAAGCGGTGGGAGGGACGCTCTTTTCGGTAAAGACGCTCTCCTTTGGCAAAGCGATATGAACGACCGCATTTTCTATAGGCTCCAAACTCTCGATCGTTCTTGCAAGCTCTCCCTCTAAAGCTCTTAAATATTTGATTCTTTGCTCAAATTCGGTAGCTCCGAACTCCTGTTTGTCAAACAGCTCGAATCCAACTTTCGAGTTTTTGGGTATTCCTTTGGAGGCTAAAGAGATTCTCTCTTTATAAACGAACTCTTTTGGAACTTTAATCGTATCCTCATTTACGACTTTATAGGGAACTTTATCTGTCTCCAACTGCTGAATAACGATAGCGGCGTCTTTGGGATCGAGTTTATCGAACAAAACGGCATAATTCTCCGCCTCTTTCGATCCGGAGTTTTTATAAAGTATCAAAAAAACCAAAAGACCTATAATTATGAATATGGTTACGGCTATTATGATTTTCTGTTTGGTATTGAATTTGTTGTAAGCCGCGCTTATCTGTTCTAAAAGAGTCTTAAAATCCATCTTTCCTCTATCTTACAAAAGTCTCTCGGCCTCTTCGAAAAATCTATCGTTTTGCCTCTCATCGCCGATAGTGATTCTAATAGCGTTCATTCCGTAACTTGCTAAGTCTCTTACAATTATACCTCTTTTTAAAAGAGCGTTGGAAATTTTGGTAGAGTTTTTGGATCCGAGAAGAAAAGTTATAAAGTTGGTATAGCTCTCTATATAGCGTATTCCCTTCTCCTTTGCGAAAATCTCGTATCTTACCATCTGCTCGAAATTTTTCTTGA
>JAADDG010000093.1 GCA_013154075.1 Campylobacterota bacterium
TTATCTTTGGTCTTTTAGTATAGTTTGCGAGATGATAATATTTTATTTTCAATCACACTTTTTAAAAGGCGATTTGAGATTTTTGATAGCTCTATCCACTTTGGTAACCTCTTTTAGATGGCTTATGATCTATCTTTTTCCTTCAAGTATATTTTTGTTATATCTGCAACAGAGTTTGCATGCGGTTAGTTTCGCTCTGTATCATAGCGCTACTTTGTCTTATCTTTATAAGATATATGCAAATAGAAAACTTGCGTTTCAGTTTTATTATGGATTCGGGTTTGGGCTTGGAGGTTTTGTAGGATCGATACTTTCGGGAGCTTTGTATGGAGAGAGATTATTTTTGTATGCTTCCGTTATAGCTTTTTTGGGCTATTTGGCTATGAGTAAGGTTGTTTTTAGAGTAAGATATTAGATATAATTGGTAAAAATTGGGAGAGATTAATGAAGCGATATTTTTTATTTGCGGTTATGCTGTTTTTTAGCGGATGTGCGTTGTTTGAACCTAAATATTTTGAAAGACCTAAGGTTTTACCGAATATAAAAACCAAAAAAGAGAAAGCGGTGGATAAAATCAAATGGAAAAGCGAGAAGTATAAAGAGGAGTATAAAGGTTATATCACCTCTAAAAATTACGATCCCGTTTTGAAAATGTGGAGATATAAATTTGAAACTACCGACGGAAAAGAGCTTGAGTTTTTTTATAACTTAAAACTCGGTTATGATAACGATTTAATAAAAATATCTCTAAAGACGGTGCGAAACAGGCCGTTTTTGGATAGTGTGGATTTGATATTCGAGAACGTAAGAAAACAAGAGTTTGTAAAAGAGTATGATTCGAAAGAGAAACTTTACAAAAAGCGAAAATTAAAAAAGAGAACATTAAATAGGTTAAATAGAAAACTCGGTGTCCCGAAAGAGGAAAAAATAGATATTTATTGAAAAACTCACGATTTACTTTTAAGTTTACCGTTCGTTTACTTTAGAGGATTATAATTTCAATGTAGCTAAACGACAGATGGAAATCATCCGACACTCCTTTTGATGATGAGAAAGCGCCTTTTGCCCGGGGGCGCTTCCTTATTTCAATCTTCATTTCTTATTTTTAAAATTTCGATGGCCAACGTCCGCCGCCCCGCAAAGTTTAATTTGCGGAAAAACTTTTGAGAATTTGTGAAGCATTTACCAACCGTTTACTCAAAACGGTTATAATTTCAATGTAGCTAAGCAGCGATAGGTGAAATCATCCGACACTCCTTTTGATAAAAACCGGCGTCTTGCCCAACGCCGGTTATTGCCCTCAAAAGATAAAAATTATCAGAGCATCCGACTTTCCTTTTGGTAACACTTCATTTTAACAAACCTTTTTTTAAAAAAAACTGTAATGAAATAGATTTTTATGGAAAATCGCTCCTTTTTTACAAAAAAAATTGACTTCAAACAGCTATCTTTACCAAACTTTAAATTTAAATTATATTAATTTATTATTTTGTAAAGTTTTGTATTGTATAATAATTTAGTAAATGGAGAAGAGTTACGATTAAAAGCGTAGGATTAATAAAGGATTTACTAAATTTGTGTTATATATAAGTAATATTGAAATAAGAAATGAAGATGAAAAAGGGCGTTTTTAAATTATTAGCTACATTTTTTCTGTCGGCTCTATTGTTACCTTTCTATCTTCATGCAAAAAGTCTTGAAGAGGCTATAAAAGATATAAAAATAAGCGGAGAGATAAAGGGCGGATACTATCACCAAAAAATAGATCCTGATCCTTTGAAAGATTTTCAAGACTCCTCCTCTTCCAATTTGGTTGAGTATAGAGGAATTTTGAGAATGGCCACTCCGGTTATAAACGGTTTGCAGATGGTGATGGAGGGGCTTTTTCAGGATAGAAACGGCCATATAGAAAATATTCCCGGAAGCGATAGGCTTTTTAGTGTTTATCAACTTTACGGAACCTATATATTATCAAATAGCAAAACCAATATCATTTTGGGTAGACAGTATATGGATACCCCTTTTACCAACGAGCTTATCTCTACCGGTTTTAAAGTGACCAATAAAGATCTGCCGGGATGGGTTTTTAGTATAGTGGCTTTTAAAAATATGAAAGATAGAAATGACGAGCTTTATTACTATATCTCCGATCTTAAGGCTTCCAAAGATAAGCATATAAAAGATAAAAAGTTTTACGGAATAGGAGCCGAGGGCTCTTTTGGCGTAATTCCTATGAAAATTTGGGTAGGCAATATAGATGAGGTAACGAGCAATATTTTTGCGGAAGCTAAATACGGGATAAATTATCAAGGGTTCGATATAGGAGTTACCGGTCAATATTGTGCAAGTTCGATAGACGATAGAGTAAAAGAGCTATCCGATATGGATGATTCTACCTATTACGGTGTGTGTGCGAAAGTGGGCAATACCGTTTTCAATGCCAGAGCCGGATATACCTATATAGAGACGGAGAATAACAAAAAGGGTTTTGTGGCTTTTCAAAATGTGGGTTCTTTTATAAGTGCCGGTGAGATGATGAAGTATAAAAAGGGTCTCTCGGTAGATCTAAATTACGGAGAGACAAAGACTTGGTTCATAGCTACGAGAATAAATATTTTGCCGATCAAAGGATTGACTCTAAGAGCCGATTACGTAAATGTGGAGAACAGTATCGTATCTAAAGATAGAGATGCCGAAGAGTTCGTAATCGGAGGTAAATATAGATTCAATAAAAAACTAAACTTCAAAACTTGGTACTCCATCTTTAAGGATGACTCCAAAAATACTCCTAAAATAGATCAAAGTACTTTCCATTTCGAGGCGAAATATAAATTTTGATAGGAAAAAAACTATCCTTTCTCTCTTCTGTTATCTTTACGTTAATCTAATCGTTGTATAATTTGCTATTAATTTCGTCAAGGAAGAGGTAGGAATGAATGTAATAAGAAGGGCTTATAAGTTAATCATTTCTATGGAGACTATGGTAGTCTTGAGTATCGTTTTTGCGATAGCTTGTGCCGTAGCTACTTTTATAGAGAATGATTTCGGAACCGAAACCGCGTGGGCGGTTGTTTACAAAGCCAAATGGTTTGAGCTTATACAATTGATTTTGGGAATAAATCTGCTTGGAAATATCTTTAGATTCAAACTTTACAAAAAAGAGAAACTTCCGGCTTTCGTATTTCATGTAGGTTTTTTGTTTATTTTGGTAGGTGCGGCCGTTACGAGATATATAGGCTATGAAGGAATTATGCATATAAGAGAAGGAGAGACTACCAATAAAATGATCTCCAGTGAGCCTTATATTCAAATTACGGCAAAAAAAGACGGCAAAATATATCATGCCGAGATTCAAAAGCTTATATCTCAAATCTCTTCGAACGATTTCAAACTCGTTTTGAATATGGATGGAGACAAAGCGGTAGTAACTTATAAAAAGTATATCTCCGCTCCCAAACCGAACGACTCTACCAAAAAAGAGATTGTAGGGCTTGTAGTGGATCTTGAGTATCACGGCAAACATAAGGAAGTCGTTTTACACGGAAAGGGTAGGGGAGTAAAAGGTATGCCCTCGAAGGTTGAGATAGACGGAGTTCCTTTTATACTTGAATGGGGTTCTAAAGAGATTTACTTGCCTTTTTCTTTGAAACTTAGAGATTTTCAGCTTGAGAGATATCCCGGATCCATGGCGCCGTCCTCTTATGCAAGCGAAGTGACCGTGATAGATAAAAAGGATAATGTAAAGATGGATTATAGAATCTATATGAATCACGTTTTGGATTATAAGAACTTTAGATTTTTCCAATCCTCTTACGATATGGACGAGCTTGGAACGGTTCTTTCGGTAAATCACGATCCGGGTACGCTAATTACTTATATAGGATATTTTTTGCTTGCTTTCGGTCTGCTTTGGAATATGTTCAATCCAAATAGCAGGTTTAGGAAACTTGTAAGCGCTATTTCCAAAGATATGAATTTGCAAAACGCATTCGGATTTATGTTGGCTTTTCTTTTGGCATTTTCGGCCTCTTCTTCCCTTTATGCGAAGGATGATCTGAAAAATATAGATATTATAAAGAAGATAGACAAAGAGCATGCCGAGAATTTCGGGAGATTATTGGTTCAGGGAAATATGGGAAGAATCAAACCCGTAGATACGCTTGCCCATGAGATTTTACATAAGATTGCAAGAAAAAACTCCATGTACGGTCTAACCGCCGATCAGATAGTGCTCTCTATGATGGTAAAGCCTATGCTTTGGCAAAATATACCTATTATATATCTTCCAAGATCCGATAAAAGATTGAAAAAGATAATAGGTGTGGATGAGAATGCCAAATACGCCTCATTTTCCGATTTTTTCGACTCTTCCAATAACGATGCTTACAAATTGCAAAAGTATGTGGAAGAGGCTACGAGGAAAAGAAGTGCCGTTAGAAATCAGTTCGATAAGGATGTCATTAAGGTTGATGAGAGAATTAATGTCGAGTATATGACTTTTTCGGGAGATCTTTTTAGAATTTTTCCAAAGCCCAACGATCCTAATTTGAAATGGTATGCTCCCAAAGCCGCTATTTCTACGTTTCCTCCTAAAGTCTCTCAGGCGATTAGGGAGGTATTGTTGAATTATTTTAATGCTGTTAATGAAGGTATAAAAACGGGAGATTTTAGCAAAGCCGATAAAGCCTTGGATTTGATTGCCACTTATCAGCAAAATGTGGGAAGGGATCTTGTGCCTTCCAAAACCAAAGTAAATCTTGAAATTTTATACAATAAATACGATCTTTTTTCGCAGGCTATGAAAATTTATCTGATAGCCGGTTTGATACTGCTAATAGTGATTTTCAGAAAGATTCTAAATCCATCTTCAAATGTGAAACTTTTAGCTAAAGTATCTTTTTATATGGTTATTTTGGCTTTTGTTATTCATACGGGGGGACTTATTTTAAGATGGTATCTTGCGGGGCATGCTCCTTGGAGCGGGGCTTATGAATCGATGCTTTATATAGCGTGGACGATGGCGCTTGCCGGTGTGGTATTTTCAAGAAAGTCTCTTCTTGCTTTGACGCTGATGGCTTTGCTTGCGGGAATTACTCTGTTTGTGGCGAATCTCGGAGGAATGGATCCGCAGATAACCAATCTCGTACCGGTTTTGAAATCTTATTGGCTCAATATCCATGTGTCGGTTATCACCTCAAGTTACGGATTTTTGGCTTTGAGCGCTCTTTTGGGATTTTTCGTTTTGATTTTGCTAATTATTAGAAATCCTAAAAATGAAGAGAGGGCCAAAAATATCGAAAGAAGTATTACTGAAGCTACGAGAATCAATGAGATATCCATGATTTTGGGACTCTCTTTGCTAACCGTAGGAAACTTTTTGGGCGGTGTTTGGGCAAATGAGAGTTGGGGTAGATATTGGGGGTGGGATCCCAAAGAGACTTGGGCTTGGATCTCCATTTTGATCTATGCGGCCGTACTTCATATGAGATTCGTGCCTAAATTAAATTCCCAATATGCCTTTGCCGTAGCCTCCACTTTGGCTTATTTCTCGATTATTATGACCTATTTCGGAGTCAATTTCTATCTATCCGGAATGCACTCTTATGCAGCCGGTGATCCAGTGCCTATTCCTACGTTCGTTTATTATATGGTAGGTACGATCTTTTTGGTTATTTTCCTATCTTATCCCAAAAGATTGCGTAAAAAACTTTAAAAAAATTATTCCTTTTTCCGATATATGAAATAAATATTTCGGAAAAAGGATAATTGATGAGTAAAACCGCCCTTGTTTTGATCATAGGAGGAGCCGTTGCACTTTTGGTGGTGGTTCTTATTGTGGTTATGGTGTTTAATATGAAAAAGAAGAGTGCGACCGCGGCTGTCTCGGCTCCCAAAAAAGAGACTCCCAAAGAGCCGGAAGTTACGCTTGATGATCTATTGGAGATAGTGCATTGTAAACAGTCCTCTTCAAACGATCTTTCAAAAGCCGTTATAAAGCTGGTTAAAGATTTCCCTTTCCCTCCTAAAACGGGAAATAGCGTGAGCAAAGAGGCTAGAAAATATCTCGATTTTGTTTTTGCCGTAGCTTCTCATCCCAATTCGAACGCAAAACTTATCGCTTTTATGGATAAAGAGCTAAAAAGAGCGAATCCTGCTTACAAAATGGAGATAGATGTTTATGAAGATAGAGGATTAAATATAAGAAAGAAGAAAAAAGCCGTAGCTTAAGAGTGCAAAAAGAGGCTTTTAAAGCCTCTTTTTTTAATTAGCAAGAAGGAACGTTACCACTATCACTTGCATATTTGTAGAAGAAATCATACAAATCGTCAAGCCATTTATCTTTTATGTAGCCTTTTTTAACTTTAGGACATAGTTTGATAATCTCGTCTTCCAATTTTCCGGCTTCTTTGATCTCTTCCCACTCGTCTTGAGTGTGCATAGCAGACATTTTAGCACCGTTGAATC
>JAADDG010000029.1 GCA_013154075.1 Campylobacterota bacterium
AGAATCACTGACTTTGACGAAGAGAAATACTTCAAACATCTTGAGGAGTTGGCGGAGAGAAGATAATCTTCTCTCTCGCTCCTTTTTAAAACCTCTCTAAAATAGGATTATACCCCAACTTTTCTTCTAAAAAATCGGAATGCAATCTTAATTTTCATCTTTAGATAATATCTTTCACTGATTTTATTTTTAACAAAGAATAGTTATAATAAAGATTAAAATTATTAATGAGCGGTAAGGAGATTAAATGAAGAAAGGTTTATTTAAAGTATTGATGGTTATTTTTGTTTCTCTTTTTTTGGCCTATTCTCAAATAGAGGCTAATGATAATATGACAAAAGAGAAGATAGAAAATCTAACACAAAGTTATAAAGTCAACTGGTATGACAAAGCTATAGAGATTTACAATTCTAAAAATCCGGATAATCAGTGGGAACATCCCTATTTTAAGTATATTTTTCCGGATGATGCCGATTTTGTTGCGGGTAATCCTCCCGATAAGCCTATTACATCCTATAAATGGATGAAAATAGCGGGTGTGGGTTTGACAAAGAAGCTGTCTATTCCAAGCTGGAAGTACACTTATACCAAAGAGCTCGTTAGAGAGTGGAAAAGAAAAGGATTTAGAGCCGGTAGAATTCATATAGATCCTACGGATTTTTTGGATGAGAGTGATTTAAGCGGATATAGACTTGATGAAGAGAAATTGAAAATTTTAAAAGATACCTGCCAGCTTTTTGTAGATCAGCATATTCCTATAGTAATATCTACGGGAGGATATGGAGACGGGTTTACAAATTTCAATGAGGATTGGGAAGGATCTTTCAATCATATTATAGATTGGTGGAGACAGATAGCCGAATATTTTAAAGATATGAGCTATTTGGTCGCTTTTGAGAATTTTATAGAGTATCACGGTTTTGATGATGTTCCTATAGAAAAAAGATTTTCTGAATTTGTGAATAATGGTGAAGTGAGGTATCCAAATTTCGGAGAGATAGATAACTATGTAAAAGAGCCTGCGTATAATAATTTAAATGCTGAAATTTCAAAGGTGGTTAGAGTTACCAATCCAAAAAGAGTTTTTATATATAAACCAAGAGGAATAGGAAGAAACAATTTGGATTCCATAACTCCATGGAGATGGAAAACCGAGATAGATCCCTATCCAAATATAAGGACGACTAAATTTTATTGGCTAATATCTACGGGAGGCGGCGCAAATCTAAGGACTTCTTATATAAAAGCTCTTAGAGAAGAGAATGAAGATATAAAAAAAGAGTTGATAAATGAAGCTAAATATAATTCATGGGGAAATATTGTAGATTATCACAACGCTACGCAGCTTCCCGTTTGGGTTAGTTTGATGGGGATTAAGGCCGATAGCAAAGATGTGGAGTATCTTGACGGTAAGGCTCCGACTACCGAGGAGGTGGTCTCTTATATAAACTGGTATTTAGAATCGATTCAAACATTGGCCTACAATACGAAAACGATGAAAAGAGATAAGATTCCAAACGGTTTTCAGCAATCTTGGTGGTTATGGGATTTCGATAAAGATGAGTGGAATCGTGAGACGATTTTCGGATGGGATGCTGTAAAAATTAGAGATGCTTTAGGTAGCCACTCTTTTGGAAGAGGTTTGAAAGAGAGATATTATCCGCCCGCATTTTTGAATAAGGATGAAGCTATTTACAGGGATGGAGCGTATGCAAATAGAGAGTTTAAATCAAGTATTTTTTATGAAGCCGTAAGCGATAAGGATGACGATATTAAGTTTGTTAAAGTATCGGGTCCTAAATGGCTTGATGTCTTGGAGGATGGTACGATAGTAGGTACTCCGAGTATGGATGATGTGGGAGAGAACGTTTTTGAAGTCGGAGTTGTGGGTAAAAATAAAGATATGGATACAAAGATTTTGAAGATAGATGTATCGGAGTTTGAGAAAGTTAGTTTTGTAGTAAGTGATGATACGTACTCTCAGCGCAATAAACCCGATACTACTGCGGGAGATAAAAGAGATCTGATTATCCAAAATATCACTTCTCCTTTTGCAAAAGATATCTTTTTGAAATTTGACGTATCGGTAAAAAGAGAGATAGCTAAAGCTACTTTGAATATCTATTATCGTACGTTTAACGGAAACGTAACTCTATCTTTGGTCGAAAATGATTGGAGTGAAAATAATCTTACGTGGAATACGAGGCCAAATGTCATAAAAGAGCTTGTAGAGGTGAATATTGAAGATGGAGGGTACAACTCTATAGATTTGACTCCCTTTATTACCAAAAGCGGAACTTACTCTTTTGAGTTGAAAACTTATGATGATATCAAAGCAAAAATTTCATCCAAAGAGAGGGGAAATCCCGCAACTTTGATTTTATATTTGAAATAGAGGGTAAAGTAGCCCTCTATTTTTTATAGTCCGTTTTCTTTAGCCCATAGTGCGATTTTCGAGGCAATTTTATCCGGTGTGGGAATGGAGGCAAGTTCCAATTTTCTGTTATAGGGGATTGGGACGTCTTCTCCCGCGATTCTAAGAACCGGAGCGTCAAGATCGTAAAAAAGCTCTTCGGAGATTCTTGCCGATACTTCCGCTCCGAATCCTCCGGTTTTGTGATCCTCTTCCACTATTACCGCTCTTTTGGTTTTTTTGACCGATTTGGTTATCGTCTCCATATCCAAGGGTCTAAGAGAGTTTAGATCTATAAGTTCGCACTCTATATTCAGATCTTTTTCTATCTTCTCTATAGCCTCTTTGCAATCTTTTACCATTTTCAGATAGCTGATTATCGTTATATCTTTTCCCTCTTTTACAATAGATGCTTTAAAAGGATCTATTTGAGCTTTGAAATCCACTTCTCCCTCTTGGTTATAGAGAAGCTCGTGTTCGAGGAAGATAACCGGATCGTTTAGAAAGATGGCTTTTTTCAAAGCGTGATAAGCATAGTTTGGATTTGATGCCGCAAAGACTATAAGACCCGGAATGGAGGCGTAGATCGTCTCGTAACTTTCGCTGTGTTGTGCGGCAAGCTGTTTGCTTACTCCTCCGGGCATTCTGACGGTCAAAGGGATGGCGAGTTTGCCGCCGCTCATATATCTGAATTTGGCGGCGTGATTGATTATCTGATCGAGAGCCAGAAGCGAAAAGTTTACAGTCATTATTTCCGCTATCGGGCGAAGTCCTCCTATCGCCATTCCTATGGCGTTTCCTACGATCGAGAGCTCTGCTATCGGAGTGTCTATAACCCTTTTTGCCCCATATTTGGCGAACAGTCCTTCGCTAACTCTATAACTTCCACCGTATCTTCCCACATCCTCTCCCAGTATAACTACGCTTTTGTCATCTCTCATCGCCTCATCTATCGCCCTGTTTAAAGCTTCACGATACAACATTGCTACATTCCTTACAAAATAGATCTTCATAGAGTTCGGATATCTCCGGTTCGCCGGCGTTTTGGGCGAAAGAGACGGCCTCTTCTATCTCATTTTGCACTTTTCTATCCGTCTCTTCAAAAAAGCTCTTTTCTACGAGATTTTCGCTTAAAGCCCTCTTTTTGAGATTTTCTATAGGATCTTTTGATTTGAATATCTCTATCTCTTCTTGAGATCTATATTTTCCGCTGTCGCTCATCGAGTGGCCTTCGTATCTGTAGCATTCCGCTTCTATGAAATATGGTCCAAGACCGTTTTCTATATAATTTTTCGCTCTCATTACCTCTTCATATACTTCGCAAACATCCATTCCGTTTATTCTAACGGCCGGCATATAGTTTTTCACTTTATTGTAAAGCTCGGTAAAGGGGCTTACCCATGAGATGTGGGTTCCTATGGCGTAGTAGTTGTTTTCCAAAAAGAAGATGATGGGAAGTTTCCAAGCGGAGGCTATGTTTATGGATTCGAAAAAGGCTCCGCTATTTGAGGCTCCGTCTCCAAAGATTGCGAAGACTCCGGCATTCTCTCCCTCCATTTTTCTTGCATAGGCACATCCTACGGCTATCGGAAGGTGGCCTCCCACTATGGCGTCTCCTCCGTAGAAGCCGAGTTTTGGCTCAAAAAGGTGCATGGATCCGCCTTTCCCTTTGCTAACTCCCTCTCTTTTGCCAAAAAGCTCCGCCATTACGGCTTTTGGATCCATTCCTCTTGCGATAGCCAAGACATGCTCTCTGTAGTGTGTAAAAACGTCTCCTTTCATAAAAGCCTTCATACTTCCCACACTTACCGCTTCTTGGCCTATATCAAGATGCAAAAAACCGGCTATGTTCCCTTTCATATACTCCTCTTTGGCTCTTAGCTCGAACTCTCTTCCGAGTTTCATCAGATAATAAAACTCTTTGACTCTCGCGCTATTCATCGCCAAACTCTTCTAACGCTTTTTCTACCGGGGTTAGATACATCAAAGCCGGTCCTCCGTGCATCAAGACAGCCTGCATCGCCGCTTCCATTATCTCCTCTTTGGTGCATCCCGCTTTCAAAGCCTCGTTTACGTGCAAAGCTATACACCATTCGCACTGTGCGGCTACGGCTAAGGCAAGATTGATAAGCTCTTTTTGTTTTGTGCTTAAGACCCCCTCTTTCGTTACCGTAGTCATAAAACCCAAAAAGGCTTGAATCTCTTTTGGTTGATCCTTTTGTAGTTTGCCTATAAGCCTTTTGATCTCCGTTAATTTCTCTTTCATCTCACCCATCGTGCGCTCCTTATTAATCGATAAAAATTATCGAAATTTATCCAATTATAACACATTTTCAAATCATAAAAAGTAAAGAATAAAAAATAATTTTTATAAGCAAGTAAGTAAAATTTAGTTATAAATATGAAAGATAAAGTAAATATTTTTTTACAAAGGATGATAAAATGAAAAAAGCGTCTCTCTTTTTGGTCCTTTTCTTTGCTTTTACGCTTTTGGCGAAACCTTCGCTTTATCTTTCCAAAAGCGCTTATTCCAAAGGAGAACCTATTGTGGTCTATTTCGAAGATTTGCCCGGTAATCCCAACGACTGGATAGGTATCTATCCCAAAGGCTCTTCCAACGAGCTTACCAATGCGAAAGATTGGTCTTTTACAAACGGTGGGGAGGCTTTGAACGAAAGGGGAGGTATAAAAGAGGGCGGATTGATTTTTGGAGGGATAAATGAAAAAGGAGAGTATGAAGCGAGGCTCTTTTTGGACAACTCCTATAAAGAGGTGGATAGAGTATCTTTTACGGTTAAAGATGGTGTAAGAGATGCTTTAGAGTATGAAAATCCTATAGACAAAAAGATATTTTCAAACGGGGCCGTTTACTATCCTTCCGATTTGAGAGAGAACTATCCCAAACCTATAATCTTTTTTCTGTCCGGATGGTGGACCAAAAGCGATAAAACGTATGAAACGATGCTTAAATATATCTCTTCTTTGGGCTATATAGTGGTATTTGTCAAAGAAAACGAGAGGTATGATGCCTCCGTAGCGAATATAGCCGACGAAATATTGGAAAAAAGCGATATTTTAAAATATGCCGATAGTTCCAAATTCGGGGTTGTCGGACACTCTTCGGGGGGAGGAAAGGCGTTTTATCTATTTAATTCTCTTATAAAGAGGGGATGGGGAGATGAGGGTAAATTTATCTTTTCGATGGCTCCGTGGTACGCTTTCGAGATGAGAAGAAGCGATTTTGAGAAGATTCCCTCTTCAACCAATATAGTTATTCAACAGTACGAAAAAGATTTCGAAAACGATCCGAGAATCTCTCTTACCATCTATTCTCTTTTAAAAAGTGTGCCCGATAGAAATAAAGACTACCAAATTATAAAAGGTGCCGATCACTATTTCCCTCAAGGAGAGGGTTCTCTTAGGGAAAAAGAGAAAGTTTTAAGGCCGCTTAGAGCGCTTATCAAATATACTTTCGATAAAGATGACAATTTTTACGATGAAGCCTTGAACAAAGGGAGTGATAGACCTTACGATATCGATTTTCAGCGTGTTTTGCCCTCTTCAAATTACGATTTCGGATGCGCTCCTTTGAGAGAGAATCTAAAAAGGGCGGTTGAGGCGACAGATGTAGACTACTGTTCGATTGTACATTAACAGACTCTTTGATATTTGGATTTGGTAGAGGAGATATGTCTCTCCAAATCCTCTACGTTAAAGACTTTTCTTTTTTTCATCATCAAAAGGGAAAGGGAGTCTTTTTTGAGTATTTCGTATATTCTCTCTATCGAATGGATGTTGTAGAAGTTGATTATAAACTCCACAAGAAGTGTGAGTTTGTCGCAAGATTTGCTCTTTTCCCTATCTTTTCTAAACTCTTTGAATTCACTCCACTCTATAGTCACGATCACTCTCCTCTCTTTAGAAGAAGATCGTCTTTATAGAAATTTTTTTTACCTAAAGAACT
>JAADDG010000147.1 GCA_013154075.1 Campylobacterota bacterium
TCTTATACCAAAGTTTATCCCCACTGTAAGAAGTTTGAGGATTTCGTAGAACAAGATAGCGAGAATATCAAACTCGATTTGATAATCGATGCTACCGACAATCTTGAAGTAAGAGATAAAATAGATAAATTTGCAAAAGAGAGGGGTATTCCTTGGGTATATGGTTCGGTTGAGGAGTTTCACGGCCATGTCTGTTTTTTTGAGAAAAGCTCTTTTGACGCTTTTAAAATAACTAATCAGAGCCCAAAAGGGATAGCGGCTCCGATTGTGATGTTTATAGCCTCTTTGCAGGCTAATTTAGTTTTGAGATATTTGGTCGATTTACCTATCAAAAAAGATCTTTTATACTATCTTAGATTTGACAAAGATGGTGATTTGGTAATAGATAAGTTTAGAATGCCATAATTTCTAGAATAAAAGATTAGGTAAATTTTATAAGTAAAAAAAATTTTTATATATAGCTTTAAATTTTTGTTCTATAATAGGAAATATATTTTTGAAAGGAGAGAAATATGGGACTATTTGATTTTGTCAAAGACGTAGGGCATAAGCTGTTTGGATCTAAGGACGAAGCGCCTGAGAAGATCAAAGAGCATATCGAGGAGGATAATCCGGGTATAGAGGGGCTTGAGGTTAGTATGAACGATGACGGAACCGTTTCTCTATCCGGAAAAGCGGCTTCTAGAGATGCTATGGAAAAGGCTGTATTGATGGCTGGAAATATAGAGGGTGTTAGCAACGTAGATACAAGCAATCTTGAAGTTCCCGAAGAAGAGACTGCCGAAGTTAGAGTAGAATATTATATTATTCAAAAAGGCGATACTCTTTGGAAAATTGCCGAGAAATTTTATGGAAATGGAGCTAAATATACCAAGATAGTAGAAGATAATAAAGAAGTAATTAAAGATCCTGATAAAATTTTCCCGGGGCAAAAAATAAGAATCGTTTTAGAGTCTTAATAGATGGGGAGAGGGTTATTTTTTTTCTTTCTTCTCCCTCTTCTCTTAGAGGCAGGCTGGGATCCATATAAAGAAGAAGTAAAGAACATCCACATTTATACTAAAGATTATAAGATCAATAAAACCATTGAAGAGTTTTTGGAAAAGCAGCCAAAACTGGGGCTATTTTTCCAAAAAGCTTACGGTTTTGTGATATTTCCCATGATCGGTAAAGGTGGAGTGGGTGTGGGAGTCGCTTACGGAGAAGGGAAAGTTTACGAAAAAGGCAATCTCATAGGTAAAAGCAGACTTACTCAAGTTACCGTCGGTCTTCAGCTTGGAGGGCAGGGATATAGCGAAATTATTTTTTTTAAAGACAAAAAGGCTTTGGATAGATTTAAAGAGGGAGATTTCTCTCTAAGTGCTCAGGCCTCGGCGGTGGTTATCAAAAAGGGAGTCTCCGTAGATATAGACTATGAAGACGGAGTGGCGGTTTTCACTCTCCCTAAAGTCGGCCTTATGTATGAAGCGAGTGTCGGCGGACAGAAGTTTGATTTTACTCCATACTAATAAAGGTAAAATATGCATTTTGAAAAATATCCTTTCGAAAAACTAAACGAACTTCTACAAAATATAACTCCTTGTAAAGATTACGAACCTTTGACTCTAACGATAGGGGAGCCTCAGTTTCAAACTCCTCTCTTTATTCAAGAGGAGCTAAAAAGTAAAACGGCTCTTTTGAACAAATATCCAAAGAGTGCCGGGGAGGAGATCTTAAAAAATTCTATGATCTCTTTTGTAAAAAACAGATTTTTAATAGAGCTTTCGAAAGGAGAGCTTATTCCTACGTTTGGTACCAGAGAGGTTTTGTTTAATTTTCCTCAATTTCTGCTTTTTGACAAAAAAGATCCCAAAATGGCTTTTACCAATCCTTTCTATCAGATTTATGAAGGGGCCGCGATAGCTTCGAGAGCTAAAATAATTTATCTAAATTTAGAGAAAGAAAATTCATTCAAACCAATTTTAAACGAGAGGGTTTTAAAAGATTGCGATTTGGTTATATTGAATTTCCCAAATAACCCCACAGCTTCCGTTTTATCTTTAGAGGAGCTAAAAGAGTGGGCAAAAGCGGCTTTGGAGTATGATTTTGTACTGCTAAACGACGAATGCTATAGCGAAATCTATACCGATACCCCTCCCCCCTCTCTTCTAAATGCCTCCAAAGAGATAGGAAACGATAGTTTTAGAAATATTCTTGTGATAAACTCGCTTTCCAAAAGAAGCTCCGCTCCGGGGCTTAGAAGCGGTTTTATAGCGGGGGATAAGAATATTTTAAAAGATTATATGAGATATAGAACTTACATCGGATGCGCCTCTCCCCTTCCTTTGCAGTATGCGGCCGCTAAAGCTTGGGCTGATGAGGAGCATGCGAAAGAAAATAGAGAGAGATATAGAAAAAATTTTCAGATAGCCAAAGAGATTTTGGGTATGGATATTCCTAAAGCTACGTTTTATATCTGGCTTGAAGTCGGAGACGATCTGCTTTTTACCAAAGAGCTTTACCAAAAGAGAAATATCAAAGTCCTTCCGGGATCCTTTTTGGGCAGAGAGGGTGCAGGAAGCGGATATGTAAGGATAGCTTTGGTAGAGAGCGAAGAGAGAACGAGAGAGGCTTTAAATAGAATCAAAGATTTTCTAAAGGAGTGGAAGTGAGCAAAAAGGTGCATTTTATAGGGATAGGAGGTATCGGGCTTTCCGCTCTTGCGAGATATCTCAAGAAAAACGGATATGAGATAAGCGGATCGGATATCAAAGAGACTCCTATGACCAAAAAGCTTAGAGAAGAGGGGATAAAAGTAACCGTTCCCCACAGCAAAGAGGCTATAACCGATCAAGATATCGTTATCTATTCGGCCGTTATCAAAGACGATAACGTTGAGCTTAAGGAGGCGCGAAGAAAGGGGGCTTTGGTTCTCTCAAGAAAAGAGGCTCTTCCTTGGATTTTGGCCAATAAGAAGGTTTTTGCGGTAGCGGGGGCTCATGGCAAAAGCACCACAAGCGCGATGCTTGCTTCGGTTATGGACTCTACCGTAATTATAGGGGCTGAGAGTAAGCAGTTTGGATCCAATATGCACTATAAAAAGAGTGATTATATCGTTTTTGAGGCTGACGAGAGCGATGAAAGCTTTCTAAACTCCAACCCTTACGTAGCGATAGTAACCAACGCCGAGCCCGAGCATATGGAGCATTACGGATATGATTACGAAAAGTTTTACAAAGCGTATGAGGAGTTTATCAAAAAGGCTCAAATCAGAGTTTTAAACGCCGAAGACGATTTTTTATCCACTCTAACCGATATCGAGGCTATCAGACTCTATCCGAGCAAAGATATAAGGGATATAAAGACGGTGATAATAGACGGAGAGCCTTATACCTCTTTTGTTTTGAAGGATTTGGGAACCTTTGAAGTGTGGGGGATAGGAGAGCATATAGCGCTTGATGCCTCTTTGGCCATTTTGGCGGCTTTGAACGAAAAAAATCTCGAAGATATCAAAGAGGCTATCAAAAACTATAGAGGTATCAAAAAGAGATTCGATATTTTGGAGCAAACTAAAGATTATATCCTAATAGACGATTACGGCCACCATCCCACCGAAATAAAAGCCACGATAAGATCGGCAAGGGAGTATGCCGATTTGATGAATATCAAAAAGCTCGTAGCTATCTGGCAGCCTCATAAATATTCAAGAACTCTCGATAATCTCGATAGATTTGTCGAGTGTTTCGAAGGTGTGGACGAGCTTATAATTTTGCCCGTTTGGAACGTGGGAGAAAAAGAGGTTGATATCGATTTTGAAAAGCATTTCAAAAAATACAATCCCAAATTTGCCGATAAAATCAAAAAAGAGAGAGACAGAATCAAGCTTGTAAAGAGCCAAAAGAGTATCGATGAGCTAAAAGAGGGGCTTATTATAGGTTTTGGGGCAGGAGATATCACCTATCAGCTAAGAGGGGCCGTTTGATGCAGCTTCTTTTGTTTGTTTTGGTCATTATTCTAATCTTTATACTTTTTGGAATAATAAAGAGCAATTTTTCCCTAAAAAATAAGATTATTTTTCTATTTATTTTAAGCTTTCTTATTTTCGCCGCTTTTGTGTATGAAGCGAAACTTTCCGAAAAAGAGGATAAATATAGAAATCTTATGATAGCCTTCAATCAGGGGAAATCTCTAATTTGCCACAATAGGGAGGTAAATTCCTCCTATTTTATTCTAAATTTCGGTACACTTTCGTTTATCGGAAAAGACGAGATAACGGAGGTGAGAGATTTGATAATACCTGTAAAAGATTGCAAACTTCAAAGTAAGCTTCAAAAATGAAATCGGTCGTATCCAAACTCGATTTAGGCGACTATATAGACTCTTTTTTAAACTTTCTATCCAGAGAAAAACCCCTCTTTATAGAGGGAGATATCAATCTTCATTACAGACTCATAAACGAACTTTCCAAAGCCGATTTCACTCCTCCAAAGAGAGTGAAAAATTTGGATAAAGAGCTGACTCATCTAAAGAAATTTGGCGTTTTGAAGATAGACGAAATTTATGAATTTGTCAAAATAGTAAATTATTTTAAATACTTAAAAACCATAAAGCTTCCCGATCTCATAGAGGAGTGGCTAAATAAGATAGTGATCCCCGAGCCTATAGATGAAATAGTTTCCTATTTTAATGAAAAGGGAGAACTTAAAGAGGATATAGACGAAAAGATGCTCTCCATCTCCAAAGCTTTGGAGAAAAACAAAGAGAGAATCAGAGAGGCTCTAAACAGACTTCTATCCTCCCAAAAACTCTCAAACTATCTTGTCGATAGACAGATTCATTACGTAAACGACGTAGAGGCCCTTTTGGTAAGAGGTGGTTTCAATCATGTCTTGAAAGCGACGGTAGTGGGAAGAAGTAGCGGAGGATTTTTTTATGTAGTGCCTCAAAAGATCGAGTCTTTGAAAAAAGAGGAATCGGCTCTTCTTAGCAAAAGAGACGAACTTATTTACGGCTATGAAAAGAGCATTTCCCAAACTTTCAATAAGTTTTTGAAGTTTTTGAGTTTCATAAATAGGGAGTTTGATAGATTCGATCACTATCAAGCCAGAGTATTTTTTGCAAAGGAGAAGGATCTAAATTTCATTCTCCCTTCAAAAGATAGAAAAATTATTCTAAAAAACTTCATCCATCCCGCTTTGCACGATCCAAAACCCATAAATGTGGAGTTTGAAAAAAAGATTTTGATGATTACGGGAGTGAATGCGGGAGGAAAGACGATGCTTTTGAAATCCATCCTCTCGGCCGTATTTTTGGCAAAATATCTAATCCCTATGCAGATAGACAAACACCATTCGAAAATCGCCCATTTCAAAGATATCGTAGCGGTTGTGGACGATCCACAAAACGTCAAAAACGATATCTCCACGTTTGCCGGAAGGATGGTGGAGTTTAGCAGACTCTTTTCCAAAAACAACTTCATCGCCGGGATAGACGAAATAGAGCTTGGAACAGATTCTGACGAGGCGGCCTCTTTGTTTAAGGTGATTTTGGAATCTTTGCTTCATAAAGATATAAAGATAGTCATCACCACTCACCATAAGAGACTTGCCTCCATGATGGCCACAAACGATGAAGTAGAGCTTATGGCGGCCTTGTATGACGAGGTAAACAGACGTCCCACTTATGAATTTTTGAAAGGGACTATCGGCAAAAGTTACGCTTTCGAAACGGCTCTTAGATACGGTATCCCTCAAAATATAGTGGCCAAAGCCAAAGAGGTTTACGGAGAGGATAAAGAAAAGCTAAACGAGCTTATAGAGAAAAATATAGAGCTTGAGCTCTCTATGAAAAAACAAAAAAGAGAGCTTGAAGAGAATCTAAAAAGAGTTAAAAAACAAAAAGAGTCTTTAAGCGAGGAGAGAGAGAAGTTTCAAGAGAGTATCAAAGAGCTTAAAGCGAAACTTGAAATGGAGTATATGGAGGCCGTAAACGAAGCCAAAAAAGCCGCGAAAGAAAAGAGCCTTCCCGAAATTCACAAAACTTTGAACAAAGCTTACAAAAAGAGAGAAGCTATTAAAGATATTGTAGAAGAAAAAAAATCTATGGTATCATTTCAAAAAGGGGATAGAGTCAAATATAACAAAACCAAAGGCGTAATTTTGTCTTTGAAAAAAGATGAGGCGCTAATAGAGCTTGATGAGGGTATAAAGATGAGAGTTCCCATAAAGGATCTCAGAAGAAGCGGAAACCCTCCGAAAATCAAGCCCAAAACGCCCTCTTTGAAGGTGGAAAAACCCAAACAGGCTTCAATCACTCTCGATCTGCACGGA
>JAADDG010000019.1 GCA_013154075.1 Campylobacterota bacterium
GCGAGACGACATTTAACAACCCCGCTAAGCATGTAGAGGCCGATGCGGATCCTACTTTCGGACTGGGGTTCGACTCCCCACACTTCCACCATTAAATACTTGCAATACCACTTCATTAAAAATCACTCTTCTTTGTAAGCTTAGAACTACTACTTCCATTTTTGTTGTATAGAAAAACCAAATGAGAATGCCAAATTTTCTAACAATCTTGACGAAAAGTTATCGAATATGATAACATACCTTATGGGTTGAACGATAGAGTTTTTTGATGAGAGTGTAGAGGCTGAAACTCTTGCCCTACCTTCTAAAATATTAGCAAAGATACTGCATATTTTTGAATTGATAGAAATAGCAGGAGCCCAGCTTGGAGAGCCGTATACAAAGCCATTGGGTGAAGGATTGTTTGAAGTGCGAGCCAAGGCCAAAGAGGGGATCGATAGGAGTATCTATTGTTATCAAAAAGGAAAAAAGATCATTATTTTACACTATTTTGTAAAAAAGGATCAAAAAACACCAAAAAGAGATTTGCAAATTGCTCTCAAACGTAAAAAGGAGATAGATGATGCAAACAACTAAAAGACCTACATTTACAGAGTTTAAGAAAAAAGCGTTACAAAATGAAGAGGTACGCAAAGAATATAATGCACTTAAGCCTCTTTTTTCTATCAAAAAACAGCTGGTTGCAGCACGAATTGCCAAAGGATTAACGCAAGATGATATTGCAAAGAAAATCGGAACATCCAAATCAAATATATCAAGGCTTGAGAGTTTAAACAATACTTATATGCCGAATCTCGCTACACTTATGAAATATGCCGAAGCACTTGGAATGAGGCTTGATATAGGGTTGAAATGAATAGCTACTTCTTTATGGAAGCGAAACGCTTACGAATTTGATATCGAGAGTCGGTTAAATATTCTATATTGTTTTCCTACTCCACTTCTACAATACCAAGATTATCGAAAAAAGCCTCCTGAAAAATTCACTCTATTTGAAATTAAAGTTTAAAATAGAATATAAGTTTGATAAAGAGATTTTTGCCTCAATGGAAATTGAAAATTAGATGGATGGTATAAAATTAAAATCTCCTTAAAAATTATATTAATTCAATCATAAAGCCTATTTTGTCGATATCTATTTGAATTTTCTGAAAACAAGGCTTTGTTATGGTTAAGAGAATAGATCATACCGTATTGACTCAAGAGGAGATAGATCATATTTTAAAAAACAAAGAGCTTTTTTATCTAAAGAGTTGGAGGGATGCCGTAACTAAGGGTATGGATGCCGAGAGTTTCGCCGTCTTGACAAGTTTTATGGGAGATAACGCTTTACTTGGGATCTATTTTTCTATCGATAAAGGCATAATCAAGCTTGCCGGTGCTCCGCTTTCGGGAACGTTTACTCCTTATATGGATCCTTTGTGGTTTGGAAATTTATCGATAGAGGATAAAAGAGAGATTTTTTTTGAGCAGTTTAAGTTTCTAAAAAAGCTTGGATTCTCCTATATAGAGTACAAATTCAAAAATTTTATGGATGCTAAAGATCTTGGAGAAGGTGTAAAAGATTTTCAGTTGTTTGTTAAAGAGACATATATCTTGGATTTAAATAGAAGTTTGGATGAGATTTGGAACGATTTTTCTCCTACTTGCAGGCAAAGTATAAAAGAGGCGGTTAAAAATAGAATCGAGGTTGAAAAGATAGAGGCTTGCGAACTCGATGTGGAAGATTTTTATGCGATTTTACAGGTTCTTTATGAAACCAAAGGCGAGAAACCGAGACACTCTTTGAAATTTTTAAAAGAGATAGTTTATAGGATGCAAGAGAGTAATCATCTGCTTTTCCAAAGAGCCGTATTGGATGATAAGATCATCTCTATGAAGATCTATCTTTTCGATCATGAGAAGTTTTTCTATCTTTGTGATGCATCTTTGGATTTGGCTTATGAGACGAAAGCCGTATATCTTATGCATTGGAACTCTATAAAGTTCGCCAAAGATTTGGGTGTCGATTATTACGATTTCAATTCAAAGGGAGATGAGGTTAGCGATGCTTTAAAGAGAAGTTTTTCTCCGTATGTATATAAAAGAGGACATCTATCTTATAAAACCGCATTTGCGAAATCTGCCGAAAAGATTTATAAAAAAATAAATAAAATTGAAAAATAGTCTATTGGGATATGATTTTCTCGATGGCTTTGGAGCATAAAGCGAGTCCGAAACTTCCGGTAACTCCGACAAAACTTCCCATATTTTTTACTCTTGGCTCCTCTTTTGAGTAGATAGCTGTAAAATCCTCTTTAAACCCCTCTTTTTTTAAAAGGCTTCTGAATTTTTTGGCCATAGGATCTATTTTGGTTTTCCAAACGGATGTGAATTCTATCTTTGTAGGATCTATCTTGCCCGCGCTTCCCATCGAGCTTAGTAGTTTTTTATGAGCTTTTTTAGCGATTTGTACTTTTGCGTTTAGATCGTCTATCGCGTCTATTACGATATCGAAACGATCGAAATTAAACGTTTCGCACCACTCTTTAGTTATTTTACACTCTATCGCCTCTATTTTCGGATATAGAGATTTTAGTCTTTCAACCTTTTTTTCTCCTACGGCTTCGCTGCCTATTTGGCGGTTTTGGTTGGTTATGTCAAACGTATCGAAATCGACGATCGTTATATTTTCAACTCCGCTTCTATAAAGACAATCCAGACAAAAGCCTCCCACTCCCCCGACTCCCAAAATCAAAACTTTAGCCTCTCTTATCTTTTTGAAATCCTCTCCAAATAGCCTTTCGCATCTCTCGAATCTCATTTGATCCACTCTTTCAATCTCTCTATATCGCTATGGGAAGTCATATCGAGATGAATCGGCGTAATTGAGACAAAACCGTTCGCTACGGCTTCAAAATCGCACATTTTATCTCCCTTAGGAATCCATCTTAGAGGGTGAAGCCCGAGCCAATAATACTCCTCTCCTCTTGGATTTCTGTGCAAATGAGCGTCATTGCCGTACACTCTGTATCCCGCTTTTGTGATTTTGTAGCCTTTGCACTCATCTTTCTTTACGGGAGGAACGTTTACGTTTAGAAATTTTCTCTCCCCGAGTGGAAAATTCCCTTCTAAGATCTTTTTGGCTATTTCGTAAGCTACCTCTTTGGCAAGCTCGAAGCCGAGTTCCTCTATATTTTGGCATCTGTCTTTGCACACTTGAGAGATCGAAAAAGATGGAATGTGATGAATGGCTCCCTCCATCGCTCCCGCGGCGGTTCCACTATAGGTGATATCTTCACCCATATTGGCTCCTTTATTGATTCCGCTTACGATTAGATCGGGTTTTTTATCCTCTTTGTAAAGAGCGTGAAGTGCGAGATAGATACAATCACTCGGAGTTCCGTTATCGAGTTTGAAAAAATCATCGTCTATCTCTACGAATCTAAGAGGTCTTGAGAGTGTGAGGCTGTGCCCGCAGGCCGATTTGTTCATAGTCGGAGCCACTATGGTGACTCTTCCAAGAGGGCTTAGGGCCTCTTTCAAAGCCTTCAGCCCCTCGCTTTCGAATCCGTCGTCGTTGGTGATTAATATCTCTTTCATCTTTTCCTTACTTAAATTTATATACCTTTAAAACTCTCGGTCCGTAGTAGGTTTTTTGTATGGCTATCGGATAGAGATTTTCTATATTGTTATCTACGTCTATCTCTAAAGCGATTCGGGTATTGTATGGAATTTTTAATCTTTTGTAAAGATCTTTTCCCATGATTGCGGTTGCTTTTTTCTTAGGCAAAATCCATTCGGCTCTATACTCTTTGCCGGTTCTATCGGGATAGGCTTTTATGGTTATTTTTACATCTTCATTAGATGTATTAAGTATTTTTAAAAACGCTTTGAATCCTCCGATATTCGTGCCCTCTTCGTGAAAGATATGGGGGATTACCATCTTGCCGCTTCCTTTTGGAGATACGGGATCGAAATTTCTATCTACCGGAATTACTCTTTGGCCTTCGGGAGATTTTTGCAAAACGAGAGTGAATACTTGATTTCTTTTTAGCTCCTTATCCTCTTTACATTTGTATATAACCTCCATTCCGAAAGAATCGGGCAGATCGATTCCGAGATTTTGAGCGATCATCTGAATATTTTCGGCAAATACGATTTTGGAGTGTTTCGGTTTGAGGGAAGTAAAGATCGGAAAAGCGCTATATTCGTCGTTGTGCGCTCCGTTATCTCCGTAAACTATCGCATTCGCAACCACTTCGCATTCGCTGTTGTTAAAAACCTTTATGAAAGTTTTATAGTTTCCGTCTCTATTTAGATATGCGATTGTGTGTTTGATGGTAATTGGAGTGGGGGATATGGTGATGTTTTCGTCGTTCGTGCCTAAATTTGCGGCTTGCAACAATGAAAACGAAACCAAAGCGCTCAAAAGAATTTTTTTCATAACTTTCTCCTTTTTTGGATATTGATACTTTAATGATATCATAAAAGGAGAAAGATATTTTACTTAAATATCTTTTGTCCTATCTTTTTGTAAAGATTGTAGTAATATTCGCTAAATTCTCTTACCTCTTTTTCGATAGGCAGGTAAAAACCGCCCTCTTTTTTGGCAAATCTGTTTAAGAAAGTAGAAGCGTCTTTTTTATAAAGATAGGTTTTTGTCAGATCTTCATAGATCTCTTCATATATCTTTTTCATATCTTCATATTTTGAGTAATCTATCGTGATTCTATTTTCAAAAGAGATTATTTTGGATTCAAAGAGAGCTTGAAGATGGATAAGTCCTTCGCAGTAGTAGGGGAGCACCTCTTCAACTTCTCTCCAAGAGAGCAAAGAGACGCTTCTTTGAACCAGATCGTCCACTACGTATTCTACTAAATTTTTATCTTCATTGAAAAAGAAACTAAGCAGTCCTCCGGTTGTGGCTTTGAACTCTTCTATGTTTTTAAATTGTCCGGTTTTGTTCATAATACTTTCGGTATCGGAATCTATCCACAAAATATGCCCAAACTCATGACCGATTGTAGATATTTCGTATATTTTGTACCAAAGATCGGCTTTTTCTTTTATGAACTCTCTTTGCTTTTTTACAAACTCCTCTCCCATGATTTTGACGGAAAGAAGCATTATCGGCTTTGAGAGTTTCGATTCTCTAACGAAATCTGCATAGGCAAAGATCTTTTTCCCGCACTCTTTGGACACTTTCTCGTCGTTTGGAACCACTTGAGCCGAAAAGAGGCCGTTAAATTCCGCTCCGTAAAAGAGCATAGGTCTGCCGATGTATAGTTGGGTTTTATCTATCTGTTTTAGATTGTTTTTTAAAACTTTTTCAAATCTATTCTCAAATCTCTCGATCCAATTTTTTGCGAAATTTTTAATATCCTCTTTGACCTGCACCTCTTTTTGAAGTTTTGGATTTACGATTCTTACATCCCACTCCAAAGCCACCGCTTTTTTGAATCTATCCTCATAATACTCCAAAGGATGGCCTATCTGAATGGGCACATCTATCTTCATCCACTCTCTATCCACATCGGCCCAGTAGGAGATAAGCTCGTGTCTTTTGTCATGCAAAAGAGCGCTTTTGATCGCTTTTAGATACCCTATCCACTCTCTATCTTTAAAGAAGATCTCATCTTTTTCGCTCTCTAAATCCTCTATAAAGGTATTTAACTTATCTACTACCTCTTTTACCTCCTCTTTGAAGGCTATCGAGTAGGGAACGCTTACAAACTCCCCCTTTTCATCTCTTTTCAAAACGCAATAGCACCGATCCGCCACTTCTCCGTCATGTCCGAGATCCAAGAGCTCTTTTTCAAAAAGCATCTCGAAAATCTTCTCTTCATCTCCGTTGAAAAGCTCCAAGAGCTCTCTGTTTACTCCGTTTATGATGTGAGCGGTCCAAGAGCTTTGCCATCCGCTCATAGCTTCGCCCACCTCGTGAGCTCCTTTTAGAAGTTTTCTGTAGAAAGGAGTTAGAAGAGAGTTTTTATCTATCCACTCTATTAGATCTTTGTGCCTTTTTAAATAAAAAGAGCTTACAAAGAGATAGGCTTTCTCTTTTTTGTCTATTATCTCCTCTTTCGTAAAGCCTCTCTTTTTTAAAACCTCCACCAATGAATCTTCTCTAAGAGAGACGATTCTATTTAAAGCGGCTATTATGCTCTCTTCATCTTTTTCAAGATCCATCTCTTTTAAAAAATCCTCTATGACTTTTGAGAGCTCGTTTGTGCCGCTGTCTAAAATATTGTAAGCGGAGTGGAGTTTTGCGTCTCTTTTCTCTATCTCCTCGTAGATTGTTTGGAGATCTTTATAAAA
>JAADDG010000126.1 GCA_013154075.1 Campylobacterota bacterium
TTTCCGCTTTGGAAAAATATCTTAGAGGCGTCACTTGAATAGAACAAAGCTCCGGTAGGGCAAAACTGCACGCACTCTCCGCAGTTTGTGCAAGAGTCGTTTATCTCTTTTTTGACTATAAAAGGAAATCTCCCTTCAAAAACGCTTTTTTGAGAATTTTGCAAAAACTCTTTCAAAGCGCTTTTTAACAGCGTTAGTTTCTTAGGAACCTCCGGTTTATGCTCTTTTTCGAAATCCTCTTTTTTAAACTCGAAATTCTTGATCTCTTTAAAGAATTTGCCAAAAAGCTCTCTTCTTGAGAGTTTTTTCTCCTCTTTTTGGATCTTTATCTCTTTACCGCTCTCTATCGCTTTTAAAAAGGAGTTTGCAAGATCGACTCTCTTTTTAATAGACTCTAAGGTTTTGCCCTCCATATTCAAAGAGCACCCTTCGCACTCTTTTAAATCCACAAAGATATCTTTATCTTTTTTCAAAGCCATATAGATGTAGTGGTGGGTATCGAAAAAGCTAAGACAGGGAGAGTTTTTCTTGCAGGAAATCTCATCTTCATCTTTGTTTCGGAAAGTTAAAGCAAACTCTTCGGGATCGAAATTTTTGGAAACGAGAGCTTCGCTCGGACACACTCCCACGCACACTCCGCAGCCCGTGCACTCCTTCTCATCCAAAGAGATCTTGTTTTTTACTATATCAATAGCATTTACGGGACATATATCTATACACTCTTTGCACTGATTGTGATAGTATTCGTTTCTAAGACATCTTATTCTATCGAACAAAAACAGATCATTTTCTTGGATAAAATCAACCGCTCTCATCCACGCCCTCTTTAAACTCTCTTACCAAAAGATCGTAATCGGCTATCAAAAATTCGGCCGCAAACTCGCAAAGCTCTCTATAAAAAGGAGTTTCGGCCTCTCTTGCCACCGCCAAAAGGTATTGAGGCGCCCACTGCAAAAGATGGGTTTGCAAAAACTCTCTTGCGGCTCTATCCTCCTCTTTTAGAATAAGATTTTGCATAAAAGCAAACTCCAAAGCGATGTGATCGGGAGTTTGAATCTCGGTCTTATCCAAAAACAGATCATACCCGTGGTTGAAATAAAACTGCATAACGGGATTTTGAAGTCCTACGAGAGCTTCGTCCTTATCGTCCAAAACGATCGATTCTATCGGATGAGCGTTTACCAAAAACAAAGAAGAGAAATCGACATTGAGTCTATCCAAAATCTCCTCTTCGCTAAGTTTACCGAACCACTCTACGCTCTCTTCGCCCAAAGATTCCAAAATCCCCGTCTCTTTAAGATCCCTAATCACGTTTAAATCGGCCTCTTTCGCAAACATTCTCGAAAGAAAGGCATAAATATAAACTCTTGTCTTTCTATCCAAAAAACACCCTTTTTTATCTCTTTTGAGTTTTGTACATTATAACCTAAATTATGCAACTCTCATTCGCAGGTGCTTCGCACACTTCGTGACGAGTCGAAAAATCTAAAAACCGCAAACGCAAGCGCCCTTCGGGTTTGGTGCGGTTTTTTTAACGATTTTTCTCCTCTTGCTCTCGCAATGCTTATTCGAGTTTGCATAATTTAGGTAAAAGAAAAACAAAACTAAAAAAAGATAATTCCCGACGGCATAAGCCGTCAAGAATTACAAACATCCTTTGAAAAAGGATTTTTTAGGAGGCGGAGGAGCTTTGAACTCATGGGCGATGATAGTATCACCCTTTAATTCTCCTATGAAAGTTACTTCATTTCTGTTGATAGCCTCGTCAAGCTCGTGTCTTGGAATCCCGTCAAGCTTGATTTTATACGTTTTTAGATCGTCATGCACGTATAAAACAAGCTCCTCTTTTATTTTGTCTCCGAAATTCCAATGCTTAAAACATCCTCCCTCTCCGCAAACTACGCTCTCAAGCCTACAATCTGCGAAATAGCCGTTTTCAGCACACCATGCGGTCGTGAAAAATCCCTTTTTCTCGGCCATATCCTCGCCCGCAAAAGATAGTGTGGAGATAGCCAAAACAGATAATCCTATCAAAAATCTTTTCATTTCTCAACCTCCGCTTTTAGAGTCTGCAAGAAGGCGATCAGATCGTCTTGCGATTTTTTATCCAAATGGGAGAATGGAGGCATCGTAGATTGTCTATGTCCTTTATCATCCACGGTGTACCATTCGAAATTTTTATGAGCGTTTCTGTTATATCCCGGAACCACAACCGCGGAAGGATCCACAATAGACTCTCTTAAATAAGCGGCAGTGGAGTATCCTCCGATATTGGAGAGATTAGGTGCCATAAATTTTGGAGCATTTTGCTCTTTGCCGTAGTTATGGCAAGCCGCGCAGTTCTCTTTAGCTATTTTCTCTCCGTTTTTCACATCGCCTTGCACTTTTTGCAAAACGGCTTTGGCAAAATTCTCTCCCTCTTTGGATAAAACCACAGGCTCCCAAGAAGAGAGGAATTTCAAACCGTCTCTATTTAGCTTATCTCCGTCCCAAACGGCGAAAGCTACGGCTATTGCAGGTTTGTTTAAATCCAGATACTCGTCATTTGTGGCTCTGGCTACCATACCTTTCCATTTACCGTCTTTATACTTCATTCCGGCTTTGGCTTTCAACTTCTCGCCTTTGATCTCGGTCATCGATCTAAAACCTTGAGATACGAAAACTTTCTCATAATCTCTATTGGCCAAAGAGTCCACTTTCTTCTCGAATTTCTCCACATCTTTCGCAAAATTGTTCGTATTGTGAACGTTTACCTGCATAGAGACGTCTTTATTGCCGTTTGGCTCGTAAAATTTATCCACCGCTTTTTGAAGATGAATAACTACCTCTCTGCCTTCATTTCCCATTCCTATATAAGGAAGCTTGTTTGGATCGGTAATATTGGTAAACTGAACCGCAAACCCGTCCGCGTAAGAAGTGGAGCTGTAGCCTTTTTGAACGCTTTTTGTTCCATCTGCCCACTCTATCAAAAAGGCTATTCTTTTGCCGTTATACAAAGCTTTCACTTTAGCTCTTTTGGCCTTGTCGTCTTTGTTAAGCTCGTTAGCCTTTTTGTCGTTTAGAATAATGGTTGTTTGCGGATACAAAATCACCTCCGCCGCTTTCGCTTTCTCCCATACGGGAGAGTCGCATTTAATATTATCTAAAGAAGCGGAGACCTTTTTAGCTACGATCGTATCGGCCAAAAGCGCACCAGCGCTCAATACCCCTATGCTAAGTGTAGTTGCTATAAATTTTTTCATCAGTGCACCGCCTTAAAGTGAGATATTTTCGTATGTTTACCCGCTTGATATCTATGATCTACCGGCGCGAGTTTCATATTTTTCTGTTTGGCCACCTCTTGATAGTAGCCGTTGTCGAGTCTGAACATATCTTGATGCTGATAAGCGATCAAAATATCCATAAGCTCGCTCTCTCCCGTCTTCTTTCTCTTCTCTTTTTCGGCTTTTATGGTTTTTATGGCCTGATGAACCTCTTTTCCAAAAAGCTTCTCAAGCTCCTCTATAGGAATTCTGTTGCTTCCCTCTATAACTTTGCCGTTTGCATCGAATTTCGGAGGAGCTTCCACCGGAGGAACGTAATAGACGTTTGGCTGAGTACCGTAATCGGCTCTCAAAGGAAGAGCTACTTTATATTTGTGAACAAGTTTATATACTTGTCCCTCTTCATCATCCAAAAAGCCTACGAATCTGATTCTTCCTACACACTGCTGAGCGCATGCCGGAGGGAGACCTTTCTCGATTCTCGGAAAGCATAGGATACACTTTTCGGATTTACTGATTTTGGGGTTGAAATAGATCTTTTTATACGGACATCCTGCTATACAGTATCTATATCCTTGACATCTGTCAAGATCCACCAAAACAACGCCGTCTTCCTCTCTTTTAAAGATCGCGTCTCTCGGACAAGCGCTTAGACAGCCGGGATTGGTACAGTGGTTACAGATTCTCGGAATATAGAAAAAGTAGTTGTCGTTTGGGAAATTTCCCGCACCTTCGTCCTCGTCCCAGTTCGGTCCCCAAGTAGGCTCTATATTGGGCTTAAACTCCTCTCCTTTGGCCAAACCTTCATAGTTGTAATCCCAAGGCACTCCGTAATCGCTCTCTATGGAAGGAACTATACCGGGTTGCAGATCTCCCGCGGCATCAAAACCACCTCCAAGCTCCATCCAGTTTTTAGGATATCCGGCACCGGGATAAGTCTCAACGTTGTTCCAATACATATATTCTCTACCGTTTCTATTGGTCCATTGTGTTTTACAGGCAACGGTACAGGTTTGACATCCGATACACTTATTCAAATCCATAACCATTGCTAATTGTCTTTTTGACATCCGTTACCCCCTCTTTGCTTTTTCGAAATTTACTGCGCCATCATAAGCGTATTGATTACCGTCCCAAAGACCTCCGAATCTCAAATGACCCCATCCGTCAGCCATTTCCAAAAGATTTAGAGAGGTAGGAACCACTTCGTTGTGTCCTTTTTTGTTTCTATACATATAAGGCTCCCATCCGTGTTCCATAACCAAAGCGTCAGGCGGACAAGAGGAGCTCACTTTCGCCATTGCGTAGAATTCTCCCAACACATTAAAAATTCTAATCTCGTCTCCGTCTTTTATACCCTTCATCTTAGCGACTTCTCTATTGATTTGAACGTACGGTTTACCTCTTTGAAGTCTTTGAAGAGTTCTACTTGTCTTCCAGTTGGAGTGGATAGACCATCTGGCATGCGGAGTCATGATAACAAACGGATATTTTTTGGAATCGGGTCTGATTCCTTTCATTCCGGTATTGGTCATAGCTCCGAGTTTAATGTATAGAGGATGATCCACATAAAAAGTCTGTCTTCCGCTTAGAGTCTCGAATCTCTCGAATTTATAGAGCGTATACTCTCCGGAGTTGTAAGGTCTGTCCGCATACAAAGGAGACAGTTTCGCGGCTTTCTCGTTTAGCTGCAAGAAGCCTCCCATCTTATACATCTTTTCAATCGTCCAAGGCTCATACTGCTCGCATTTCTCAAGAGCGGCTTCCACAGCCTTCTTATCGGTTCCAAGATACGGCTCCATTTGAGACTCGCTCTCTTCGTCGGTATTTGTGTACTCTTTGTAGAAGTTGGCAAGATCTCTATAACCCTCTCTTGCAAGTTTTTTGGTATCTTTTACTTTGGCTTTCGCTTTATTTTCCGGTTTGTTGGCTATCTCTTCCAATTTTTTGGCAAGTAAAGCAAACAAGCTCCACTCATCCATCGCCTCTCCGACAGGCTTTAGGTTTGCAGGAGGCTGAGCTAAATTGGTAAATCTGTGATAACCGGGGCTTGTTCTTATATCCCAAACCTCATAGTGGCTTTTTGCAGGAAGCAAGATATCGGCATAAACCGCCGCATCGGACATTTTATAATCCACATAAGCAAAGTATTTAACTTTTTTCAAGAAGGCTTCTCTATATTTGCTTCCTTTATTTCTTCTAAATTTGGAATCGGCAACAATCAAGCACACTTCCGGAATCCACCAAGGCTTAACTCCGCTTTTTTTGCCGTTTTCACCCTCTTTTAGCATCTCTTTGATAACTTTTATATACTCCTCTTTGCTCATACCGTTTTGAGCTCTTTTTACATCTTCGTCACTGAAATATTGATCGAACGTCTCAAGTCCGTCTCCGAAAACAAACTCTCCGACAAATCCCGATCCGAATCTCGGCTTATATTTTCCTCCAAATCCGGAAAGCGCTCCAAGACCGCTTAAACTAAACTCATTCTCGGTATTCAATCCGCCATATGGTCCGAGTCTTCCGGTAAGTCCGCAGATGGAAGCTATATTCCAGATAGTCATCAAACCGTTAAAATACTTATTCAAGCTAAATCCGGTGGTAATCTCCACGACTTTTGGCAAAGCTATATCTTTAGCAAGCATTCTGACGGTATCTGGATGAACGCCGGTCTCTTTTTGGGTAGCTTCGGGAGAGAACTTCTCCGCACTTTTTTTAAGCATTTCAAATACGGTAGTAACTTTAACTTTTTTGCCGTCATGCAAAGTCACTTCCCACTCGCCTTCCAAGGCCGGATCTATTCCAAGCTCTTCGAGTCTTAGAGATTTATCGTCACTTCCCTCTGTTCCGGGCATCAATACCGGCTTTTTGGTTTTTAGATTGAAGCTGTAAAACTGCTCTTCAAACTTCTCATGCTCATGCTCGTCTTTGGCATGCTCCATATCGCTTCTTCTAAGAAGTTTTA
>JAADDG010000212.1 GCA_013154075.1 Campylobacterota bacterium
AGCAAAACGGCCGTCGGATCGCCTCTGTAGCTTCTGCTTATCTTATCGATCTCGTCCAAAACGATTACCGGATCCATCTCTTTGGCCTCTATCAAGCCTTGAACGATTCTACCCGGCATCGCTCCTATATAGGTTCTTCTATGTCCTCTAAGCTCGTTTACGTCTTCCAATCCTCCGAGCGCTATCCTTACAAGCTTTCTTTTTAAAGCGGTGGCTATCGAGTTTGCCAAAGAGGTTTTACCCACTCCCGGAGGTCCGGCAAAACACAAAATAACTCCCTTGCCTTCACTCTCTTTATAGCCTCTTTTAGCAAGAAGCTCTTTTACGGCAAAATACTCAACTATCCTCTCTTTTGGTTTCTCAAGACCGTAGTGATCCTTATCAAGCTGCTTTTTTACCTCGTTTATATCGAGCTCTTCTTTGGAATACTCACCGAAAGGTATCTCCAAAACCCAATCGAGATAGCTTTGAATGACGTTTGCGTCCGCGGAATCGGGATGCATTCTTGAGAGTCTGTTTATCTGCTTTTTGATCTCTTTATAAGCATCCTCGCTCATATAGGGCTTTTTCTCTTCAAGCTTTTTGAAATACTCCTCTATCTCCTCTTCTCTTTGAGTATCTACTCCAAGCTCGTGCTGAATCTCTTTTAGCTGCTCTTTTAGAAAATACTCTTTATTTATCTTTTCTATTTTAGAGTGGACTTTGGACTTTATCTCTTTTTGAAGCTTGCTTGCCTCTATCTCTTCGCTGATGTAATCTATCAGCATCAAAAGGCGCTCTTCAAGATCCGTTTCTATAAAAAGCTTATAGGCTTGATCTTTTTTAAGCCTCATGGTGCTTGCGATCAGATCCACTATCCTATTTGGATCCACATTATCTTCTATAGTTTTTAAAAGATCCGGCGGAAAAATTGAGCTTAAAGAAGCAAGGGTTCTCACCCTCTCTTGCAAAATAGCCAAAATAGCGTCTATTTTCAGCTGATTGTACTCTTTTATCTCTATCAGATCTACGAAAGCTTCAAGCGGATTGTTATTTAGCTCTTTTATTATTTTGGCTTTCGCCATACCTTGAAAGAGTATCTTTATCCTTCCGTCAGGCAAAGATACCTTTCTCATAATAGAGCCGACAACTCCGACATCATAAGCATCTTCGAACTCTCTTCCTCCCTCATGCCCCGGTTTTGCGGGAACTATCATCAAAAGAGAGTTTTTCTCTATAGCCTCCAAAACGGCTCTTGTATTTTTTTCGTCCGAAATAAAAATCGGAGATATCATAAAAGGGTATAAAAATATATCATCTTCTATTACGACGGGTAATTCCATCGGAAATGAACCGTAATCACTCAATTTCAAAATATAACTCCTTATCTTTTTATTTATAAAACTTTAGGTTGATATTAATCAAACAGATATTAAACTTAAGTTTCGTTTTATTTATAGCAAATTTTATCCGTTTTGTCAAATAACTTATTAAGATAGACTCAATTTTCTTTAGTCGAATAGAAAATTAAAAAGACTCTCTTTTGTCTCTATTTTAATATCTTTAAGCCAAGAGTTTTTTATCTTCTCTTCATAGATCTGAGCCGCTTTCTCTTTACCGAGCCTTTTATACAAAGATATGATTTTTCTATCAAGCTGATATTGTGAGAGATACAATCTTGTAAGCATCGTTTGAACCAAAGGATTGTAGATGGAGTCGGGATATCTGTACAGATATTTTTCGGCCAGATGAATGGTCTCTTGCAAAAGTTTCTGATCTCTATCGGGATATCTAAAAGCGTTATATTTGGCTTTTATCTTGAGATATTTCGCGTATCTTATATTTTTGGCCGTTCCGAATCTCTTTATGTATTCATCCGCGTAAAATTGAGCCAAAAGATACTCCTCCTCATCCAAATGAGCCTCTATCAATATCAAAAGAGCCTCTTTGATAAGAGGAGAATTCATATGCTCGCTTGCCAAAGAGGTGTAATAGTCGTCCGCTTGCTCCAAATTTCCTCTCTTTAGAGCCTTTATCATGTTTTGGTACCAGTAATCGGCCGTTTTATTATAAACTTCACTCTCCTTTTTTTCGGCGCATCCGAAAATAAAAAATAGAAGCGTTAATATAAGAAAAACTTTTTTCAAAGATCTCATCGAGCAATCCTTTTATATCCTAAATTACCGTTATTTTACCCAATTTTACTTAAGAAGCGCTCTTTTTGACAAAATAGGTGGAGAAATTAGCCCATTTAAAGATTATCTCTATGTAAGAAAAACCGGCGTTTTTAAACATCTCCATATTCTCTTTATCGCTATAGGGTACCAAAACGTTTTCTAAAGCCTCTCTTTTTTGAGCTATCTCAAAATCACTATAACCTTTTTTCTTTTTAAATTCGTAATACTCCTCGATAAGCTGCAGATTCAAAACCTTATCCTCACTTATAACCTTTTCGGAGACGATGAAAAATCCCTCTTCTTCCAAAGAATTAAATATCTTTTTTACCAATTTCTCTCTTTTTAGGGGTCTTATAAATTGAAGAGTGTAGTTTGAGATGATGGCTTTGGATTTCGGGATGCTCTCTTTTAAAATATCTCCCAAAATCAGATCTATTTTAGCTCCGTAGGCTTTAGCTTTGTTTTTAGCTCTCTTTAGCATCGCTTCGGAGTTGTCTATACCTATGAGAGTTAGATTTTTATCGCTTTTTTTATAAATTTCAAGAAGAGTTTGAGCGGTGGAGCAGCCAAGATCCGTTACCGTATCGTTTGAGGAGAGATTCTTTACGATCAGATCGGAAATCAGATCTATAACCTCTTTGTAAAAAGGAACGGAGCGAACGAGCATATCGTCAAATACGCTCGCGACACTCTCGTCGAATTCGAACTGTTTTTTTATAGGTTTTTTAAAGATCTCATCTTTCATTAAAACTTTTTCTTAAACTCCTCGATAAGTTCGTTTTTGTCTCTTTTGGTAAGATCTTTTTTCAACGTTCTAAATACTTTGGCCTGTACGTCTTTATCTATTTTGGAATATACTCTATCGAATATATGCTCAGAAATCGCTAAAAAGACTTTAGGAGGATTGTTTTCTCTAACTATCTTGTTTATATCGTCCGCAATCGTTCTAATTACGTCCTCTTCAAGTTTGGCTTCAAGATTATGAGGCTCTCCGTGAGATCTCATACCGTTTGCATCCCCTTTGAATTGTCCCGGCTCATCGGTAGTGATATCTTGAAGTCTCATATGAGACTCTACGTAGTCAAAAGCGTTTATCAAATCAAGCTTTACGTTTTGAGGTTTAAGTCCCGCTTCAGCTTCCAAATCTCTCGGATTCGCCTTATAGATTTTCATCTCTCCCAAACTTGCTACGATTACCAAATCGTTTACTTTCATCATTTCTCCTTTTAAAATTATTTTTCCAATCTTATAAGTACGGACTTTTTATGGGCGTCCAAACCTTCAATATCGGCCAAAATTGCGCAATCCTCTCCCAAAGCCTCTATTCCCTCTTTGCTCATAGCTATAATAGAGGATTTTTTCAAAAAGTTCTCTACGCTAAGAGGGGAGTAGAATTTTGCGGTGGAGCCGGTAGGCAGTGTGTGATTTGGACCCGCAATATAGTCTCCTATCGGTTCCGGAGTGTATTTACCCATAAAAATAGCCCCGGCATGTTTGATTTTGGGCAAAAGATCAAACGGATTTTCAACCATCAATTCAAGATGCTCCGGTGCGATTTCATTCATCAAAGAGGCGGCTTCCTCTAAATCTTTGGCTATGATTATAGCGCCTCTTTCTTGAATGGATTTTAGAGCTATCTCATATCTATCCAAAGTTTTTAAATAAGAGTAGACTTCATCTTTTGTCTGCAGCGCTTTCTCTTTAGAGGTAATTATCAAAATTGAGCTTGCCATCTCGTCGTGTTCGGCTTGAGATAGAAGGTCTAAAGCCAAAAATTTGCTTTCCGCTTTTTCATCCGCTATGATTCCGATCTCGCTCGGTCCGGCAATCATATCTATATTTACATCTCCATAAACTATTTTTTTAGCGGTAGCTACGAAAATATTTCCCGGTCCAGTAATTACATCCACTTTCTCTATCGTTTCGGTTCCGTAAGCCATAGCGGCTATCGCGCTCGCTCCTCCCACTTTATAAGCCTTTTTGATACCGCACAGATGCATGGCCGCAAGCAAAAGGGAGTTTATTTCATTGTTCGGAGTGGGAGTGCAGACTATTATCTCCTCTACTCCCGCCACAATTGCCGGAACAGCATTCATCAAAAGAGAGCTCGGATATGCGGCTTTTCCTCCCGGAATATATAAACCGGCTCTATCTACGGGAGTTACTTTCTGTCCCAAAACCGTACCGTTTTTTTCAAAATCCATCCAAGATTTCGGAAGCTGTTTTCTGTGATATGAGAGAATTCTATCGTAGGCTAAATGAAGGGCTTTTTTTACCTTTTCATCCAAGCTCTCATAAGCTTTTTGCATCTCTTTCGGATCTATCGAAAGATCGTTATCCTCTTTTGGACTCCAGCCGTCAAACTTGGAGATATGCCTTTTTAAAGCTTCGTTTTTCTCCTCTCTTATCTCTTTGATTATATTTTTTACTACCTCCTCTACGCTCTCAATATCCACTTTGCCTCTTTGAAGAAGTATCTCAAACTCATCTTTAAAATTTTTATCGTCCGTATGCAAAATTCGCATCACTTTTCCTTTAACTTTCGCTCATATCTAAGTTTCATAGATTCGTTTCCTATCAAACCGCCCTGATGAATATACAAAATCGGTTTATCTTTTAATAGGTTTAAATAATTTAATAAAGTCATCCACCCTTTGGGATCGTAAAGAAGATCGAATTCAATCCCCGTCTCCCTTTTCAAATCCCTCCAAATCGCGTAAAATTCAGGGTAGAGTTTACCAAAATGATATTTTTTGTCAAGTTTTAAAATCTTGGGATGATATTTTTCATCCTCAAGCTCAAAAAACTGTTTTTTTAAATAATTTTTATCTCCTACCGTAGCGGAAGTAAAAACCGAGAAAGGAAGATATTTTTGAAGAAAAAGAGCCGTAGTGCCGGTACCGGAGGGCAAAAACAGGTTCATATCCTCAAACCCTCTCTCTTTAGCCCATACGATTATCTCCTTTGCCAATATTTTCACTCCCTCTTCGGCTTCCTTCATCGCCCCGCCCTCTTTTATAAAAATAGTATCTTTTCTCTTTATAAGCTCATTCATCAAATCTTTTCTATTTTCATATATTATCATGCCGTTTTTTAGGGCCGCTTTGTAATTTCCGTGAGGATTTTCTTTGAGATAGGATGATATGTGATCTACGAAATAGTAAAATTTCCAACCCTTAAGTTTTGCCAAAACCGATAGAGAATACATGGCGTTTGATTGAGATGAGCCGTAAGATACCACTTTGTTTATATGAGGAAAGTCGTTTATTAGATAGTAGTAAAATTTTCTCGCTTTGTTTCCGGAGAAATCTTTATCCAAAAGATCGTCTCTCTTTACAAAGAAAGTGTGATTTCTAAAAGTGATTTTATCGATAGGAGATGAAGAGAGCTTCATAAGAGGGAGAGAAATTCCCTCTTAGAATCTATTTACGCAGTTTAGATCCGAAAAGGCTTGCTCTACTCTTTTTTTCATAGAGATTTCGCCTTCTCTAAGCCATTTTCTCGGATCGTAATATTTTTTGTTCGGTTTGTCTTCGCCTTCGGGATTGCCGATTTGAGATTGAAGATAATCGTGATATTTTTTCTCATACTCTCTTACACCGTTCCAGAAAGCCCACTGAGTGTCGGTATCGATATTCATTTTAACAACCCCGTAACTGATAGCCTCTCTAATCTCTTCCAAAGATGATCCGCTTCCGCCGTGGAAAACGAAACTTACCGGTTTAGGATTATCGATATTGAATTTCTCTCTGATATACTCTTGAGAATTTTTCAAAATGATCGGCTCAAGTTTTACGTTTCCAGGTTTATATACGCCGTGAACGTTTCCAAAAGATGCCGCTATCGTAAATTTATCGCTTATTTTGCTAAGTCTCTCATAAGCGTAAGCAACTTCGCTTGGCTGAGTGTAGAGTTTGGAGCTCTCTATTCCGGTATTATCCACTCCGTCCTCTTCTCCTCCGGTTACTCCGAGCTCTATCTCGAGAGTCATACCCATTTTGCTCATTCTCTCTAAATACTCTTCACAAGTCTTTATATTCTCTTCCAAAGGCTCTTCCGATA
>JAADDG010000100.1 GCA_013154075.1 Campylobacterota bacterium
TCTTTACCTCAAAGCTCCACTCTCCGCCTATTAGCAAAAATACCGCACTTCCGCAAAGAAGAGCCGCAAAAAGCATCTGAGCAAGCTCTGTCGGAGTTTGCCAAAGCTCTCTTGCAGTAGCCTCTCCCATAATGGTAGCCGTATACAAAGTAACGGGTACGGCCAAAACCACCGCAAATTTCAAAAGCGGATCGTAAAGTTTTTCGAGTTTGCACTCCTTCTTTAAAATATTTTTCTTAACTACGATCAAAGCCATAATAAAAATGATACCCGTAAAAATAGTGGCCATCCAAGCTCCCACCGTAATTGCGGAAGTAAAGTGAGGATGAAGAAAGATATTTATCATTCTAAAGGGCTGATGCAGATCCAAAAGCGTAAACAAAAGAAAGATATTTAAAAAGATAAAAGAGATAATGGGCATGTACAATCTAACTTTCTCTCCCGTCTCTTTGGAATATCTTGCCAATAGATAAGCGCCTACGAATACAACTCCCGTTCCTATACTCTTAGCCCACATATTAAGAGTAATCATCCAGCCCCAAATCACCTGAGGAATCGGTACGTCCAAAGTAACTACCGCATTCGTAGCGGCAATAGTGTGCTCTACCATCAGTGCCCTCCTATATGGTCTAAATGAGTGATCTTGTTAAATAGGTTATAACCTTCTTCTCTTTTCGAAGCCAAAGGATTGAGCTGAACCTCTCCTCCTCCGACATAGAAGTGTTTAGGATGAGTATTTTTCTCCGGCTTTCTAACCTTAACACCCTTCTCTTTCTGATTTTTCATAATGTATTGACTTATATTGCTGTTTGGATCATCCAAATCACCGAAAATATTGGCCTCGACCGGACAAGCCACCACGCATGCCGGCATCATTCCGCTGGCCACTCTATGAGCGCAGAAAGTACACTTATCTGCGGTATTGGTTTCGGGATCCATATAAATTGCTCCGTAAGGACAGGCCATCATACAACCCGCACACCCTATACATCTATCTTTATCGATATTGACTATTCCGTTTTCAAGATAGTGAAGAGCGCTAACGGGACAGATTCTCTCACACGGAGCGTCCTCACAGTGGTTACACCTAAGAGGAGTAAAAGTTCTCTTAGTCTCCGGATATGTCCCGACATCAACATATTTAACCCTAAGCCTCCAGCTATGCAAAGGGACATCGTTTTCGACTTTACACGCCACTTCGCATGCTTTACACCCCATGCAAAGAGTGAGATCTACCAAAAAGCCGAGCTTCATAAAATCTCCTTTCCAAAGAAATAAGCAAAACTTCTCATTGTCATAAGTTTTGATTAAAAACCTATTTTTCGAGAAGTTCTACCGTTTGGATTAGTTTATCATTTTAACTTTAATCATAACTAAAACTTATATAAATTTCCCGAGAAACTTCAGTTTTATTAATAATTTTTTCTTTTAGAAATATAAAATATAGTTATACATATAACTTATTCTTTTCGATCCTTTTAAAAAATTTTTATAACGGTTTTATTGAATATATTTAATTCAATTCAATCTTCAAATTGTTAAAAAATTTTAAAAAAGAGTCGATATGTCCTTTAGAAGATTCTCTCCAAAGAGTCATTCCTCAAAATAATAAAATCTAAAAGGATAAAAGAGATGTTTGACAGCGACAACGTTTTAAAAGCGGGTTCAAACGAGATGGAACTTGTAGATTTCCGACTCTTCAAATCGGAAAAGGGCAAAGTTTACGAAGGAATTTACGGAGTAAACGTATCGAAAGTTAGAGAAATAATCAAAATGCCCAAACTAACGGAACTCCCCGGAGCACCCAAATATATAGACGGAATTTTCGATCTAAGAGGCGTAGTGATTCCGGTTATTAATCTCGCTAAATGGATGAATATAAAAGAACCCAAAAAGTATAAGAAATCTCCAAGAATCATAATCACCGAATTTAACAACATTCTAATAGGCTTCATCGTTCACGAAGCAAAGAGAATTCGAAGAATAAGCTGGAGCGACATAGAACCGGCAACTTTTAGTGCAGGAGCCGGAGTTTCGGATAAGAGCAAAATCACCGGCGTTACGAAAATAGAAAACGACGAGGTTCTTTTGATACTCGATCTTGAAAGCGTAGTCGAGGATCTCGGTATCTATCAACCCAATATCAAAATAGACGACGAAGATATCAAAAAAGTAGAAGGAACGGCACTAATTTTGGATGACAGCTCGATTGCCAGAAAACTCGTAAAAGACGCTCTTACCAAAATGGGACTTAGAGTAGTGGAGGCAAAAGACGGAGTGGACGGTCTAAACAAACTAAACGAGCTATACAACAAATATGGAGAAAATCTCCAAAACGAACTGAAAATCATAATAAGCGACGTAGAGATGCCTCAAATGGACGGTTTTCATTTCGCCTCAAAAGTGAAAAACGACAAAAGATTTACGGGAATTCCAATTATCTTCAACTCTTCAATTAGTGATCACTTTAGCGAACTTAGAGGAAAGGATGCCGGAGGAGACGGCTATCTAACCAAATTCGACGCCTCCAAATTTTATAAAGAGGTATATTCCGTTTTAGAAAATTACGAAAAAGTTTAATTTAGACAAAAGGAAAATATATGGAAGATATGAGAGAAATTATAGAAGATTTTTTAATAGAAGCATTTGAACTAATTGATCAGATGGATCAGGATTTGGTAGAGCTTGAGAATAATCCCGAAGATTTGGATCTTTTAAACTCCATCTTTAGAGTAGCTCACACGATAAAAGGTTCAAGCTCTTTTTTAAATTTCGACGTTTTAACGAAACTAACCCACCATATGGAAGACGTTTTGAATAAAGCGAGAAGAGACGAGCTTAAAATGACTCCGGAAGTGATGGATGTGGTTTTGGAGTCGATAGACAATATGAAAGCTCTTTTGCAAGAGATAAGAGATACCGGTAGTGACGAAAACAGCGGAATAGATATAGAAGGTATCTGTAAAAAACTCGATGCGGTATCAAACGGCAAATCGATAGAGGAGATAGAGGAAGAAGAGTCTTCAAGCCAAAAAGAGAATTCAAAAGAAGAGAACGAAGAGAAAGAGACACAAGAGAGCAAAGAGGAAGAGGAGTTAGATTACGCCAATATGTCCAAAGATGAGATAGAGGCGGAGATAGAGAGACTCCTTAAGCAAAGAAAAGAGGAGGATAGGAAAAGAAGAGAGCTTAAAAAGGCTCAAAAAAAACTTGAAGAGAAAGAAAAGAAGAAAGAGGAACCCAAAAAAGAGCCCCCGAAACCGAAACCTCCCGTACAAAACCAAAACCAAAAGAAAGAGCCTCCAAAGAGCTCTCCTTCGGCACTGGAGCAAACGATCAGAGTCGAGGTAAAGAGACTCGATCATTTGATGAATCTAATCGGAGAGCTCGTTTTAAGCAAAAACAGACTCTTAAAAATATATGACGACGTAGAGGAGAGATATGAGGGAGAGAAGTTTTTAGAAGAGCTAAATCAAGTAGTCTCCTCCATCTCGGTAGTAACCACCGATCTTCAAATAGCGGTAATGAAGACAAGAATGCTTCCTATCGCAAAAGTTTTCAACAAATTTCCGCGCCTTGTAAGAGATCTATCAAGAGAGCTAAATAAGGAGATCGAATTAATCATCTCCGGAGAAGATACGGAACTTGACAAATCAATTATCGAAGAGATCGGCGATCCGCTCGTGCATATCATCAGAAACTCTTGCGATCACGGAATAGAGAGTGCCGAAGAGAGAAAGATGCTCGGAAAGCCGGTTAAGGGAAGAATAGAGCTTAAAGCCTATAACGAGGGAAATCAGATCGTTATCGAAGTAAAAGACGACGGAAAAGGTTTGGATCCGGAGGTCTTAAAACAAAAAGCTTTGGAAAAAGGACTCATTTCCGAAAGAGAAGCTCAAAATATGGGCAACAAAGAGGCTTTCAACCTCATCTTCAAACCCGGTTTCTCAACGGCAAAACAGGTGACCAACGTCTCGGGAAGAGGTGTTGGAATGGATGTCGTTAAAACGAATATCGAAAAGCTAAACGGTATTATAGATATAGATAGCGAAGTTGGAAAAGGAACGGTAATCAAACTAAAAATTCCTCTAACTTTGGCAATCATTCAATCTTTGCTTGTCGGAGTTCAAGAGGAGTATTACGCTATTCCTTTGGCATCCGTACTGGAGACGGTTAGAATCTCTTTGGAAGATATCTATATGATAGAGGGAAGAAATGTTTTAAGATTAAGAGACGAGATTCTATCTTTGGCCAGACTCTCCGATATTTTCGGAGTGGAGCAGGTTTACGACAACAGCGAACACGCATATGTGGTGGTAATAGGCCTTGCCGAATCAAAACTCGGAATTATCGTCGATTCTCTTGTGGGACAGGAAGAGATCGTTATTAAATCTATGGGAGATTATCTGCAAGGCATAGAGGGAATAGCCGGAGCCACCATCAGAGGAGACGGTAGAGTGACGCTGATAGTGGATATAGCAGCACTAATGGAGCTATCCAAAAACATAAAGACAAATATAGTCGAAGAGGCCAAAAAACCCAAAAAGAGCAAAAACTCTCCGTCCGATTATACGGTTTTGATCGTAGATGACAGTAAAACGGATAGAACGATTATGAAAAAAGCTCTAAGCAAACTCGGTATAAACATAGTGGAAGCCACAAACGGCGTAGAAGCCCTAACGATAGTGAAATCGAACAAATATGATCTCGATACCATCTTGATAGATATAGAGATGCCGAGAATGGACGGATATACGTTGGCTTCCGAAATCAAAAAATATTCAAGATACAAACATATTCCTCTAATAGCCGTAACATCAAGAACATCGAAAGCGGACAGACTAAGAGGAATAGAGGTGGGAATGACGGAATATATCACAAAACCATATTCTCCTGAGTATTTAATCAACACGGTAAGCAGAAATATAAAATTAACGACAACGGAGATAGCATAATGAGCGACAATCCATTGAATCAGGTCTTAAAAAGACAGGAAAATCAGAGCAAAAACTTAAATAACGAACAAGAACATGAGTTCGAGAGTGAAAATATAGTCCAGCTTGTAGGTTTTATCGTAGGGGAGGAGGAGTTCGCTATTCCCATCCTAAACATCCAAGAGATAATAAAACCGATAGAGTATACAAGAGTACCAGGAGTACCGGAATATGTAATGGGAGTGTTTAATCTTAGAGGAAACGTGATACCTCTAATAGATCTTAGAAGGAAATTCGGCATCCCTCCGGCCGAGCAAACACCTGAGACAAGATATATAGTAATGAAACATGAGGATAACATAGTAGGATTCATTATAGACAAACTAACCGAAGCTATCAGAATGAATGCCGACAAGATAGATCCTCCGCCTGAGAATCTACAAAAAGAGAAAGGTATGGTTCAAGGAATAGGAAAAAGAGAGGATAATATAATTACCATTTTAAAGGTAGACGCACTTTTAAAGAGAGATTTTTAATCTCTCTTTGTTAAAATAGCTCTTATAGAAGACTTTTTAATGCTATATATTACAGCTTTTTAAAAAGTATTGACAAATTGGAAAAAATAAGATAGAATTTCAGCCTCAAAAGTAAAAAAGAGCTACGGGGTGTAGCGCAGCCTGGTTAGCGCACCTGGTTTGGGACCAGGGGGTCGAAGGTTCGAATCCTTTCACCCCGACCAGTCGCGTTTTTTACTTTTTGATAATCACGGTGGGTGTAGCTCAGTTGGTTAGAGCACCAGATTGTGGCTCTGGGGGCCGTGGGTTCAAATCCCATCACTCACCCCAGTAAGCCGTTGAGCGATATCCTATGGATCATTAGCTCAGTCGGTAGAGCAACGGATTCTTAATCCGTGGGCCGTAGGTTCGAACCCTACATGATCCACAGATTGATGCGCCCGTAGCTCAATTGGATAGAGCAACGGACTTCGGATCCGTAGGTTATAGGTTCGACTCCTATCGGGCGTGCGAATCGCCTAAAACTTAGACTTATGCGCTCGTAGCTCAGCTGGATAGAGCAACGGCCTTCTAAGCCGTAGGTCCCAGGTTCGAATCCTGGCGGGCGTACCACCTTTTAGCGGATGTGGTGAAATTGGCAGACACGCCAGACTTAGGATCTGGTGCCGCAAGGCGTGGGGGTTCAAGTCCCTCCATCCGCACCAT
>JAADDG010000086.1 GCA_013154075.1 Campylobacterota bacterium
CGGTATAAAGCCCTCCGAGATAAAACCTAACCCCATGCTCCAATTTTCCAAAAAGCCTCGTTCTAATCCCGACAAATCCTATATCCGCCAAAATATGCCGTCCGCACCCTTTCAAACATCCGCTATATCCCACTTTGATATCCAAAGCGTTAATCTTGTCCAAAATAAGCTTGGAAGCCTCTTTTTTGATATCAAAAAGCGAAAAAATACAGTATCTGCTCCCGGCACAAGCTAAAATATTTTGATTCTCGGATAGAGACTTTATAGGAAAGCTCTTCTCCTTAAGACCCAAAATATAGATATTTTGATCCACTCCGAGACGAATCTCCAAATCCCTCTCTTTGGCAAACTCCAAAATATCCCTAAAAATCTCCTCTCTTATCTCTCCGAAAAAGGTTTTGAATCTATAAGCGAAAGTACCGTCTTTTAGAGGAAAATAGTCGCTATTTAAACTCTCGTACTTCTCACTTACAAGCTCTCCTTTTGTTTGAAAATCTTTTTTATAAAACTCCTTTATCTTCTCCTTAAAGCCCTCCATTCCGATAGCTTCGATAAGGTGATAGAGCCTTGCTTTCGTTCTGCTTTCTCTAAGGCCGTATTTATCGTATGCCCTAACCACCGCCTCGAACAAAAAAACCGCATCCTCTCTTTCTACGAAGATATCCGCATCTTTGGCCATATCGAGGTTTTTACCTCCCAAATAGAGATTAAACCCGATTCTCTCACCCTTCTTAGCCAAAGCGAAATAGCAGTCGTTTGCGAAAAAGGAGCGGATATTTTTAGAATTTGCGCTTATTGCGGTATTGAATTTCCTCGGAATCGATCCTAAGAAGGAGAGATTTTTATAAACACTCTCTTGCATCTTTACAACAAGAGGATAAACCTCAAAAAAGCTCTCCTCCCCCACTCCGTCAAGCGGATCGGTAACGATATTTCTTACGTTATCGCTTAAGGTTCCAAAAGAGGTAATGGAGTTTGAGGATAAATTTTTATGAATTTTTATAACGCTTTCTAAACTCAAATCGTGAAGCTCTATTTGGGATCTTGCCGTAAGGATGATCTTAGCGCCGTGCTTTTTAGCTTCATTCAAAATCTTCTCAAGGCTTTCCGTATCTATCCTTCCGGCGGCAATCCTTATCCTAAGCATAAATTTATCAGGAGTGAGCTTAGTGTTGTAGATACCGAAATTTTTCAGATAAAACCTATCCTCCTCACTCAATGAGGAAATATCCAGCCTCTCTATCCTCTCATAATACTCGTAAGGTTTTAGCTTTAGTTTGAGTTTCTCGATCTTGTTTAGTTTCATCTCTTATCCGTATCTTTTTCTAAAATCCTCCATCAACTCTACAAGCCTCTCAACCCCTTCAACACTCATAGCGTTATAGATGGAAGCTCTGATTCCTCCAACGCTTCTATGCCCCTTTAGTCCTATCATATCCGCACTCTCGGCCTCTTTTATAAACTTCTCTTCCAAATCTCTATCTTTTATATTGAAAGTTACGTTCATCAAAGATCTTGAATCTTTTTGGGCGTGTCCTATATAAAAACCATCACTTCCGTCTATAGCATCATAGATCAAAGAGGCCTTTTTTTGGTTGATTTTATTAATCTCTTCCACTCCGCCTTTGCTCTTTAGCCACTTCATCATCAAATTTATAAGATAGATTCCGAAAGTCGGAGGGGTGTTGTAAAGAGAGTTTTTCTCGGCATGAGTTTTGTATCTAAGAAGCGTAGGAACGCTATCTTTCACTCTATCCAAAAGATCGTCTCTTATTATCACTATCGTAACTCCCGAAGGACCGGCATTCTTTTGGGCTCCGGCAAACATCAAAGCCACTCTATCCCAATCTATCGGATACGAAAATATGTCGCTCGAAGCGTCCACCACCAAAGGCGCTTTTGTTTTGGGATACTCTTTGTACTGAGTTCCGTAAATCGTATTGTTGGAAGTTATATAGGCATAATCTGCCTCGTTGCTAAACTCAACGTCCGGAATCCTATCGTATCCGCTCTCTTTTGAAGAGACTACCACTTTGTAATTTATATTTTGAATCTGAGCCTCTTTAATGGCCTTGGACGACCAGCTGCCCGTATCGGCATATTCGGCCACTCCTCCAAGATAGAGATTCATAGGAGCCATGGCAAACTGCAACGAAGCTCCGCCCTGCAAAAACAGCACATGATAATTTTGAGGAATTTTATAAAGCTCTTTTATCAAAGATATGGCCTCGTTGTGAACGTCGTCATAAAGTTTGGATCTATGGGAAGCCTCCATTATAGAGATCCCCGATCCCTTATAATCCAAAAGCTCCTCTTGAGCCTCTTTCAAAACTTCGGTCGGCAAAGTGGAGGGACCGGCATTAAAATTAAAAATCCTTTTCATCTGCACTCCTGATTTATGTTATATTTGTTTTGGCGATTATACTTAAAGTAAGGTTCAACGACAATGAAACTTTTTACGATATGAAAAAAATAGAACAAGGATCCACGATGGAGAACAAAACACTTTTTATCTCACCCAAAGAGGCCAAAAGCGGAACGCCTTTGATCGTTTTGGGAATTATGGAGCTTCTAAAAAGAAGAATAGGCAAAGTGGCCTTTTTCAAACCCCTCGTTTTGGAAAAAGAGAGAGATAAGGATATAGATCTGATCCTCTCTCATTTTAAGCTAAATCAAACAAGAGAAAGCGCCATGGGTGTAACTTTGGATGAAGCGGTGGGGATGATATCGAAAGGAGACGAGCACTTCTTTTATGAAAAGATCATCGAAAAATTAAGCTATCTGCAAAAAAACTATGAATTTATCCTCTCTCAGGGTATCGCCTCCGAGTATGTAAACTCTCTTTTCGATTACGATATCAATCTGCAAATCGCCAAAAATATGGCATCTCCCTTTATGGGAGTCTTAAGGGGAGATAAGAAAGATATAAATACGTTAAAAGAGGAAATTAGACTTTGGTATCAGGCTCTAAAGAGTGAGAGCGTGAAGCCTTTTGCGTTTTTTGTAAACAAAACCGCCAAAATCCCTAAAGAGGAGATCGAAAATATCCAAAAAGAGTACGACTTTCCCATCTTCTTCATCCCCGAAAACATCTACCTATCCAAACCGAGCGTCATAGACGTCAAATCTCATCTGAATCTAAAATATCTAAACAAAGATTCCGATCAAACACTGCTTCTAAAAACGATCATGCAGTACAAAATAGCGGCCATGAGAGTGGATCACTTCTTAGAACATCTCGAAGAGGGGGATTTTATTATCACTCCGGGAGACAGATCCGATATTCTGCTTGCGGCACTCGATAGCAACGAAGCCAAAAACTTCCCCTCAGTCTCCGGAATACTTCTAACGGGAGGTATGGAGCCGGAAGGGGCTGTAAAGAGGCTTTTGGAGGGGATGAGATATTTCAAAGTACCGATTCTCGCCACCAAAGAGGATACCTACACGGCGGCCATGAAAGCGGCCAACATCCCCACATCCATCCACATAAAAAACAGACGTAAAATAGCTTTGGCGATAGGACACTTTTTCAAGCACGTAGATGAAAGAAAACTAAGAGAAAACATCAAATGCGCCTCATCATCCATAATGACTCCGGCGATGTTTGAGTATATGATTTTCGAAAAGGCAAGAAGCAAACCTCAAAAAATCATCCTCCCAGAAAGCGAAGACGAGAGAATTTTGCTCGCCTCCGAAATCATTCTAAACAGAGGCTTGGCAAATCTCGTGCTTCTTGGAGACAAAGAGGAGATCTTAAGCAGATCGGAAGCCTTGGGAATAGATATACGGAAAGCTTCATTTATAGATCAAAAAGATCAAAATCTAAAAGAGAAATTGGCAAAAGAGTTTTATGCCCTTAGATCCTGCAAAGGGGTAACCTACGAAAAGGCTCTCGATACGATGGATAACCCCACCTACTTCTCCACAATGCTTGTGTATGAAGGGATAGTGGACGGAATGGTAAGCGGAGCCACTCACACCACAAGAGAGACGATAAGACCCGCTCTTGAAATTATAAAGACAAAAGAAGGAATCTCAAGAGTCTCAAGCGTCTTTTTCATGTGTCTGGATACAAGAGTTTTGGTGTACGGAGATTGTGCGGTAAATACCAATCCAAACGCAAGGGAGCTTGCCGAGATAGCCATCTCCTCGGCCGATACCGCAAAAGAGTTCTCCATAGAGCCGATCGTGGCGATGCTATCATACTCCTCAGGAGATTCGGGAGTGGGAGAGGATGTGGAGAAGGTAAGAGAAGCCACCAAAATAGCCAAATCCCTAAGACCAGATCTCCTAATAGACGGTCCTATGCAGTACGATACGGCCATAGATCCCGAAGTGGCAAAAAGAAAGATGCCAAACAGTCCGGTAGCCGGAAGAGCGAGCGTTTTCATATTCCCGGATCTAAATACCGGAAACAATACCTACAAAGCGGTTCAAAGATCCACCGGAGCGATAGCCATAGGCCCTATACTCCAAGGCCTCAAAAAACCCGTAAACGATCTTAGCAGAGGCTGCAGCGTAGATGATATAGTAAGCACGGTAGCCATAACCGCCGTTCAGGCCCAAGGAGTGAAAAAGTGAAGATTTTGACTATAAATTCGGGAAGCTCCTCTTTGAAAGTGGCGCTCTTTGAGATGAGAGATGAAAAAAGAGTCTCTTTTTTGGAAGTGGAGAAGATAGGAGAGGATATCTCAAGAGTGCTTTTAGAAAAAGAGACGGTTTTTGAAGGTAAGATAGAAGATCATTACGAAGCCCTAAAAAAGATAGAGAAGATCCTAAACGAAAAAAATATCCTAAAAAATTTCGACCAGCTCTCGGCCGTAGGCCACAGAGTCGTTCACGGCGGAGAGAAATTCAAAAAAAGTGTTATTATAGATAAAAAAGTTATAAAAGATATCAAAGAGCTCTCATCCCTAGCGCCTCTTCACAATCCCTCAAACCTAAAAGGGATAGAGGCGATTTTGAAAAAAGCTCCATCTCTTACGCAAGTGGCCGTTTTCGATACCGCCTTTCACCAAACCATGCCAAAAAAAGCCTATCTTTACGCCATAGATTATAAAACGGCTCAAAAAGAGAAAATAAGAAGATACGGATTTCACGGCACCTCCCATATGCACGTAGCCAAAGAGGGAGCCAAAATATTGAAAAAAGAGTTAAAAGATCTCAATCTAATTACGATCCATCTTGGAAACGGAGCGAGCATCACCGCCATAAAAAATGGAAAAAGCGTAGATACCTCCATGGGTTTTACACCTCTTGAAGGGCTTGTGATGGGTACAAGAAGCGGAGATATCGATCCCGGAGTGCTTTTGTATTTGATGGAAAAGGGATTTGAGGCAAAGGAGATAGAGGAGCTTTTAAACAAAAGAAGCGGACTTAAAGGGCTCTGCGGCAAAAACGACATGAGAGAGATAGAGAAGATAAAAGCAAATAGCCAAACCGCCTCTTTGGCTTTCGAGATCTTCTGCTATAGAGTAAAAAAGTATATAGGAGCCTATATGGCGGCTTTAGGAGAGGTGGAGGCTCTCATTTTCACGGCCGGAATAGGGGAAAACAGCTTAGAAGTTAGAGAAAGAGTGTGCGAGAATCTCGAAATTTTCGGTATCAAACTCGATAAAGAAAAGAATAAAAGAAACGAAACGATAATCTCAAAAAAAAGCTCAAAAGTAAAAGTTTTGGTTATAAAAACCGATGAAGAGATAGAGATAGCCAGAGAAACCAAAAGGCTTCTTCTGGCTTAAGATTATTTTTCGGGATTGAATTCCACCAATCCTTCCGTCGGAGAGCTTGCGGTAGCGAAAGGCTTTTTGGGAATTCTTCCGGCAAGATAGCTAAGTCTTCCGGCAATAACCGCATGTTTCATCGCCTCCGCCATCTGAATCGGATTTTTGGCCTGAGCTATGGCGGTATTGGTCAAAACTCCGTCAGCTCCTATCTCCATAGCGATAGCCGCATCGCTTGCGCATCCTATTCCCGCATCCACGATAACTGGCACTTTTACCGCCTCTTTGATAAAAAGGACGTTATATCTGTTTTGGATTCCAAGTCCGCTTCCGATAGGCGCCGCCAAAGGCATAACCGCCGCGGCTCCCGCATCCTCCAATCTTTTAGCCATTAT
>JAADDG010000197.1 GCA_013154075.1 Campylobacterota bacterium
AACTCTCCAAAAAGTTTATCCCAAAGTCCCATTATTTACTCTTTCTCTCTATTGCCTCTTTTTTGTTCTTAGCCGCTATCAACGCGGATTTCAACTCGTTTTCTATAAGCTCAAGCTCTTTTTTGGCATGTTCTCTTGCTTTTTTGGCCTCTTCCGTAATTTGTAAACTCTCATTTATAGTATCTATTAGAGTCTGATTGGCTTTTTTTATAGTTTCGATATCAAATACACCTCTCTCTACCTGTCTTCTTATCTCTTCGTTCGCAAGTTTCAAATTCTCGGCATTTTTCTCCAAAAGCTCGTTTGTAAGATCGGTAGCCTCTTTCAGTTTGCCGGCAGCTTGTCTTGATCTATAGATGGTTACGGTTTGAGCCAACTGATTTTTCCAAAGGGGAATCGTATTTACAAGAGTGGAGTTTATCTTATTTATAAGACCTTTATCGTTTTCTTGAATAAGTCTGATACTCGGCAAAGACTGCATAGCTACTTGTCTTGTCAATCTAAGATCGTGAATCCTTCTCTCAAGATCGTCTCTTACGCTTCTTAAATCTCTAAGCTGCTGAGCTTTTAGCATATCTCCGGACTCTTTAGCCTCTTTTTCAAGTTTGGGAATCAAAACCTCGTCAAGCTCTTTTAATTTCTCGTCCCCCGCGGCTATATAGACCTCCAAATCGTAAAAAAACTTCAAATTAGCGTCATACAATCTATCCAAAGACTCAATATCGGTTAGAAGCTGTGTTTTATGCTGTTCTAACTGATTGGCTATTTGCTCGACTTGCTTTCTAACCTCTTCATAGCCTTGAATGAATTTTTGGATTTTGGACTCTTTTCCAAAAAGTCTCTCCCAAAAAGAGGGCTTTTCGTTCGGATTTAGCTCATCTACGTCAAAATTTTTAATAGCGGAAACCATTCTGCTTAGAGTCTCTCCCACCTCTCCTATATCTTTATTTTTCACTCCTTCAAGCATATTGTTGGAAATCTTTTCGATATTCTCCTGCACTTTAGAACCGTATAAGATTACGCTATTGATATCGTGAATATCTATCTCTTTTTTCACCTCTTCTTTACTAAGATCGCTTGAAGATTTCTGAGCCGTAATCTCTTTGGCTATCTCATCCATGCTCATAGGCACAACGCTATCTTTTTTCTCTTGTTCCATCATCAAACTCCTTCATATTTCATCTGTTTTTTCAATACTTCTATTTGTACGTCCAAATTCTCAAGAGAGTTCTCTTTTAGTTTTTCTTGCTGCTCTTTGAAAGTTTTTTCTATAGTCTCAAGAACGTTTTTAAACTTATCGTCCAGTTTGGCTCTCTCTTCACTGTTTTTATCGCTACTTTTTCTTGTCTTGGCATACCCCTCTATCACTCTTTTCGCCCCGTCAAGATAAACGACAAGAAATTTTCTGGCTCTATAAAGATCGTTTGGATTCTCTTCAATGAGCTTCAAAACCTCTCTTGCTTCTTTTGTTATAGATCTAAGTCTGTCGTTAAGCTCAAGATTATAGATAGAGACTCTCGCATCCTCTATCGCCTCTATCTTTCTTTCTGCTTCATCCAAAGCCTCTATCACCTCTTCGGGAGAGACACCCAAAGAAATATTTTGAATCTTATCTTTTATAGGATCGATTCCGTAATATAAATAAAAACCGAAAAATCCCGCAAGCGCATATCCTACACTCACCAAAAAGGAGTTATCGGCTCCGAATTTGGAGGTAATAAAAACCGCTATCGTAAAAATTATCAAAGCTATCGTTTTATATTTTACTTTGGGAGCTTTGGCGATTTTTCTCCTATTGTACTCCTTTTCTATATAAAAGCCTTTTCTTGCCAAAGAAGCCGAAAGCATAAAAAGAATAAAAGCTATGGAGTTTACGATAAAAGCTTTCATATTGTGAGCCGACAAAGATAGAGGAATGGCAAAAAATAGAGGCAGAGGAAGCAAAAAGAGCAAAATCCCCTTTAGCATAAAAGCGGGTTTTTTATTGGTAGGGTCGTATCTTTTGACTTTAGCCATCTCAACCCTCGCTAAAAATATTAAAAAAACTCTGCCACATCAAAATCCCTACACTCAAAACCAAAAGCAAAAAACCGAAAAGTTTCTTTAAAGAAAGAGGCATACTCATCCTTTCGTTTCTCTAATTATATTAAAATTGACCTTTTATTGCAAAAGCAAGAAGGAATTTAAAACATAACCTTTTTTTAAGGGAGTTGTTACTCTCTTAAGAGTATAATTTTTCTCATTAGAACATTTTTAAAAAAGGAAGAGATAATGTTAAAAATATCTAATAAGATATTTAAAGGCTGTATGTTTGGCTTAACCGCTTTAATACTACTTGGCGGCTGTGCTTCAAAAAATCCGCCCACCGATAAAATTCTAAGTGCAGAATCGGCTATAAGCAGAGCAAGCGAAAACAAAGCGGAAATTTACGATCCTCTGAATCTAAAAATAGCAAAAGAGAAACTTCAAAAAGCAAAAGAGCTTATGAAAGAGAAAAAATATGAAGAAGCCTCGATGCTTGCCGAAGAGGCCGAAGTGGACGCTCAACTTGCCGAAGAGAAAAGCAGAACCAAAGAGACCAAAAAGATAGCCGACGAAATACTCGATAGCATAAACGCTTTAAAAGAAGAGATAGAGAGACTTAGAAAGTGATGGAGGGGACAATTATGACAAAAAACAAAATCTATATTTTAAGCATAGCGGCCGCGGCGATACTTTTAAGCGGATGTAAACAGGAACCGACACCGAAACTAAAAGAGGCCGAAAACGTATATAAAAATATAAAATCCGACGTAAAAGTTCAAGAAAACGCTCCGATAGCCTTATATGAAGCGGAAAAAACTCTAAAGAGAGCAAAAGCCGCCGAAAGCGCAAAAGAGATGGATCATCTTGCCTATTTAGCCCAAAAGAGAGCCCAGATAGCAAAAGAGATAGCCGAGAGAAAAGAGGCTTTAAAGAAGATAGAAGAGCTAAAGAGAGTGAAAAACAGAGTCATCTTGGAAGCGAGAGAAGCGGAAATCGAGAGAGCCAAAAGAGAGATAGAACAAAAAACCAAACTTCTAAAATCGACCGAAGAGCAGATAAAAGCCGAAAGAGAAAAGGCTATGAAGCTTCAACAGCAACTTGAGGAACTTCACGCCAAACATACAAAAAGAGGCCTTGTTTTGACATTAGGAGACGTACTTTTCGAAACCGGAAAAGCGACTCTGTTACCCGGAGCCATGAGAACGATAGATAAATTGGCCGAATTTTTGCAAGAAAATCCGGATAGAAAAGTATTGGTGGAAGGCCACACCGATAGCAGAGGAAGCGAAAGCTACAACCTAAGACTCTCTCAAAGAAGAGCCGACGCGGTAAAAAGAGCGCTGATAGAGAGAGGAATAGAACCGGATAGAATCATAGCCAAAGGGTACGGAGAAGCATATCCGGTAGCAAGCAACCTAACCGCTGCCGGAAGACAACAAAACAGAAGAGTGGAAATCGTTATTTTGGATGAAGGCGTAGATCCCGCATCTATGATGAGAAATTAAAGTAAAAAAGTAAATCAGAGAAGATGTCCCATCTTCTCTTTTTTTACTTTCAGATAGTTTTTATTAAATTTATTCGGTTTTATTACGATAGGTATTCTTTTTACTATCGCTATATCTTTTAAGCTCTCTATTTTACTCGGATTATTTGTCAAAAGATTTATTCTCTTTATTTTAAAATGTTTTAAAATAAACTCCACTATCTCATACCTTCTCTCATCTGCGGCAAATCCGAGCTGATGATTGGCTTCTATTGTATCAAGCCCTTGATCTTGAAGAGCGTAAGCGTTCACTTTATTTAAAAGTCCTATATTTCTGCCCTCTTGTCTTAAATATATTACCATTCCACCATTTTCATTTATATATTTCAAAGCATACTCGAGCTGATCTCCGCAATCGCATTTCAAACTACCCAGTGCGTCTCCCGTTAGACATTCGCTATGAACTCTCACGGTAACGGGCTCCGTTAAAGGCTCTTTAAAAATGACTAAATGCTCCTTTCCGCCCTCTTTAAAAGCTTTGATTTTAAACTCACCGAACTTCGTAGGGAGATTTGCGGTATTAGAAATTTTTATATTCATCTATTTTATACCTCTTTTATGGTAAAATGTTTGATTTTTAAAGATCGGCTTTAATACTATCAAAAAATAGGATATAAAATGTTTAAGAGATTTAGAAGACTTAGACTAAACGAAAAATTAAGAGAACTTGTAACCGAAACGGTTTTAACTAAAAACGATTTTATATATCCTCTATTCGTTAAAGAGGGAGAAGGGATCAAAAAAGAGATACCATCGATGCCCGGCGTATATCAGATGAGTATCGACGAAATTTTAAAAGAGTGCGAGGAGCTTAAAAAACTCGGCCTATATTCGATCATACTTTTCGGAATACCAAGCGTAAAGGACAGCATAGGAAGCGACGCCCTTTGCGAACACGGAATCATCGCAAAAACATTGAAAGCCATAAAAGAGAAACACCCCGATATGTTTGTCGTAACCGATCTATGCTTTTGCGAATACACCGATCACGGACATTGCGGTATTTTGGATCTCAAAAACAAAACGGTAGATAACGACGCGACACTTGAGATTTTGGGCAAACAAGCGGTAATTCACGCAAAAGCCGGCGCGGATATGATAGCTCCAAGCGGTATGATGGACGGAATGATTACGGCTATTAGAGAAGCTTTGGATAGCGAAGGATTTATAAACACGCCTATTATGAGCTACTCTACCAAATTCGCAAGCGCCTATTACGGCCCCTTTAGGGACGTAGCGGAATCGGCACCGAGTTTCGGGGATAGAAGAAGCTATCAGATGAATCCCGCAAACAGAAGAGAGGCTATTTTGGAATCTTTGGAAGACGAGCTTGAAGGAGCCGATATTTTGATGGTAAAACCCGCCCTTGCCTATCTTGATATCATAAGAGACATCAGAGAAAACACTAAGCTCCCTTTAGCGGTCTATAACGTAAGCGGAGAGTACTCCATGCTAAAAGCCTCCGCAAAAGCCGGCGTTATAGACTATGATAGAGTAATGATGGAGACGATGATAGGATTCAAAAGAGCCGGAGCCGATATCATAATAAGCTATCACGCCAAAGAGGTAGCCCAAATCTTAGACAATCGCTAAAGGAAGAGGATAAATGAGACACTTTTTATCGCTTAAAGATTACACTAAAGAGGAGATTTTAGAAATCATAGATCTCGGACTCAAACTAAAAAAAGAGCTAAAAGAGGGCAAAGAGCACCACTACCTAAAAGGGCAAACTTTGGCTATGATTTTCGAAAAATCGAGTACTCGAACGAGAGTGAGCTTTGAAGTGGGGATGTATCAGCTCGGAGGCCATGCACTCTTTCTCTCCTCAAGCGATTCTCAGCTTGGAAGGGGAGAGCCTATGAAGGATACCGCGAGAGTGGTTAGCAGAATGGTGGATATGGTAATGATTAGAACCTATCTTCAAGAATCTTTGGAAGAGTTTGCCAAATATTCAAGCGTTCCCGTAATAAACGGTCTAACCGACAGATTCCATCCCGTCCAGCTCTTAGCCGATTATATGACGATCATTGAATATGGAAAAGATAAAGATCTTTGCGTAGCTTACGTAGGGGACGGAAACAATATGGCCCACTCTTGGCTAATGCTCGCTTCCAAACTCGGTTTTACGCTCAAAATAGCCACCCCAAAAGGCTACGAGGTGGATAAAAGCGTGCTTGAGACGGCCTTAAAGTTCGCGAAAGAATCAAATGCTACAATAGTTATAACCAACGATCCTAAAGAGGCGGTAAAGGGGTGCAGCGTCGTAACCACCGACACTTGGGCATCTATGGGACAAGAGGATGAGAAAGCTCAAAGGGAGATAGATTTTCAAGGCTTTATGGTCGATAAGAATCTAATGAGTTTAGCCGATAAAGATGCGATCTTTTTGCACTGTCTTCCCGCTTACAGAGGCTATGAAGTAAGCGAAGAGGTTTTGGAATCGAAACAAAGCGTAATATTTGACGA
>JAADDG010000022.1 GCA_013154075.1 Campylobacterota bacterium
AAAAAATGGTCGGAGTGGCGGGATTTGAACCCGCGACCTCTACCACCCCAAGGTAGCACGCTAACCAGGCTGCGCCACACCCCGAATAGAAAAATTTTTATCTTTTTAGGAAGAGGATTTTATCTTACTTTCACTTATGATTTGCTAAATTAACGCATGAGTTATAAGCAATGGTTCGAAAATCACGCACTAAAACATAAAAAAATAGTAGATAAACTGATAAAAAGAGGTTTTAGCAAAGAGGAGATAGTAGATTATTTCTCTTATGAAAATCTAAAAGAGAAAGAGAGAGATTTCTGCCCTCTTTTTGCGAAAAACAAAAAATGCCACGATATAGAGGATCTAAACTGCTACTTTTGCGGATGCCCCTATTTTAGATTCGATGACAACGCCCCAAAAACAAAAAGCACGTGCTTTATAAAATCCAAATTCGGCCGCAAAATAGAATCAAAAAATGTAATTCATCAAGACTGCTCCCTTTGCCTTCTGCCTCACAAAAAAAGCTTTATTTTAAAACATTTTGATTTAGATTGGAAAAGAGTGATGAAAAGGTGCGATGAAAGCGAGTGATCACGGAGGAGATATTCTATTTTTCTCAAAACGAACAAAAAAGAAAATAACCGACTTCTCCTCTAACATAAACTGCGTAAACCCCAATATAAATATAAAATCTCTAAAAATAGATATTTCACCCTACCCCGATTTTAGATACACAAAATTAAAAAAAGCAGTATCAAGAAAATATAATTTGAAATCTAAGAATATCTTTTTATCAAAAGGGGCTACAGACGCCATAAACCACCTTCTTAAAACGATAAATTTTAAAAAAGCAACTTTATATGCCCCGCTTTACGGAGAGTACAAAAAAAGTTTAAAAACTTCTAAAATAAAAATTATAAATAGATTATCAAAAAGTTTTTCACATGTTGAAAAACCGTTGAAAAACTCTCTCGTAATCTTCGTAAATCCCTCAACCCCCGACGGAAAATATTACGATCTAAAAAAATATATTAAGATGTGGAAAAAACTAAACTGTACCGTAATAATAGACGAATCTTTTCTTGATTTTAGCGAAAAAAGATCCGCAGTTACCTCCCTAAAAAAATACAAAAAACTCTATATTATAAAATCTTTCACCAAATTCTACTCTTGTGCCGGTGTTAGGATAGGGGCTGTTTTTTCCCATCCTAAAAACATAAAAAAACTTCAAAAAAACTATCCATTATGGAGTATTTCAAGTTTTGATGAAAAGTATCTGATAAAAGCTTTGAAAGATAAAAAGCTATATGAAAAAAGCCTAAAAAAGACAAAAAGAAACAAAAAATATCTAAAAAAAGTTTTAGAAAAATCAAAACTATTTTCCAAAATATACCCATCAAACGCAAACTACCTTCTATGCAGACTAAAAAGACAAAACGCCAAAAAACTTCAAAAAAAGCTTTTAAAAAAAGGAATCTTGATAAGAAACTGCGAAAATTTCGACTTTTTAAACGATAAATACGTAAGATTCGCCGTAAAATGCAAAAAAGATATAAAAAAACTAAAAAAGGCCATCCTTGCATAATCTATCTATTTTCGGAACGAGCTCGGATGCGGGCAAATCGGTAATAACCGCTCTTTTGGCAAAAGCTTTGCAAAAAAGAGGATTCAAAACAGCACCCTTTAAAGCTCAAAACGTCTCAAACAACGCAAGAGTATGCGAAGATGGAAGCGAAATAGGAGTAGCTCAATATTTTCAAGCCGATTTGCTCGGCATAGAGAAATCATACCGCCTAAATCCGATCCTCCTAAAATCCGGCTCAAAAGGAAAGGTAACTTTGATCTTAGAGGGAAAATCCAAAGGAGAGATAAGCTTCAAAGAGTATCTAAAAATGATGGATACGCTAAAGCCGATTATCAAAAGAAGCTTTGAAGATCTTAAAAGAGATTTTGACATCATCGTAAGCGAAGGTGCCGGAAGCCCGGTGGAACTGAATCTGATGCACAAAGATTTATCCAATATATTTATGGCACGAACCTTCAATAACAAAATAATTTTAGTAGCGGATATAGAGAGAGGAGGAGTTTTCGCCTCTATCTGGGGAGTTTACAACCTTCTTCCAAAAGATTTGCAAAAAAATCTAATAGGAGTCGTGATAAATAAATTTAGAGGGGATATATCATTTTTTAAAGAGGGAGAGAGAATCATACAAGAGGAGTTTAAAATACCCGTTCTTGGAGTTTTGCCCTATTATAATTTCAATCTATTTTACGAAGATTCACAAAGTCTTATAAACTACTCTCAAAACAAATCGCCAAAAATCAGAGTCGGCATAATTAAACTAAAGCACCTCAGCAACTTTACCGATTTTGAGCCTCTCATAGCCGATAGAGAGATAGAAGTATCTTTTTGTTTGGATAACTTTGATTATTTTGATGTTTTAATTATTCCGGGAAGCAAACTAACGATAGAGGATCTAAAAGAGCTTAAAAAAAACGGAGTTTTTAAAAAACTGCAAGAATATAAAAAGCCGATTTTTGGAATATGCGGCGGATTTGAGATGATGTTTGAAAACCTAATAGATAAAGAGAGTGTGGAGAGTGATGGTTTTGAAAAAGAGAAGGGATTTGGTTTTATAAAAGATAACATAATCTTCACAAAAGATAAAATAACCAAAAATCAAACCTACAAAATTTTCGGCTTTGAAATAAAAGGATATGAAATTAGAAACGGAAAAAGCGAAAAAGATATCCTCTATTACCAAAATAGAAATGTTTGGGGAACTTTCGTTCACTCCGTTTTCGACAACGACGAATTTAGAAACACCTTTTTCAAAAATATAAATCCCTTTTATGAAGGGTTCGATTTCAAACGCTACAAAGAGAAAAAAATAGAAAATTTTTTAAATATTTTCGAACAACATATAGATATAGACAAAATTATAAGATGTTTGCAAAAATAGCGCTAATTGCATATTTAATCGATAAATTTATAGGGGAATTTAAAAGTATCAAACATCCCGTCATTTTCATGGGAGATTTCATATCCTTTTTCGAAAAACGCTTCTACAAAGACAGCAAAACGGCCGGATTTTTCCTGCTTGTAAGCTCTATTTTATTATTTTTATCGATAGCTACTTTTATAGAAAATCTTTTACCAAACTCCTATCTATCAATTTTATTGCTTGGAATTTTATCCTCTACTCTAATAGCTCATAAAATGCTAAAAGATAGCGTAAAAGAGGTCATAGAGAGCGAAAACAAACGAAAAAAGCTATCTTATCTCGTTAGCCGCGATACTCAAAATTTAAGTGAGAGCGAAATATATAAAGCCTGCATAGAAACCTACGGCGAGAACCTAAACGATGCGGTCGTAGCTCCACTTTTCTATCTTCTTATTTTCGGATTGAAAGGAATAGTGGTCTATAAAGTTATAAACACTTTAGATAGCATGGTGGGATATAAAAACAAAAGATATAAAAATTTCGGTTTTTTTAGTGCAAAGGCCGACGATATTGCGGGATTTTTGCCGGCTCGAATCACCGCTTTTTTGATCCTTTTATCTAGCAAAAAAGTTCATCTTTTCAAAAAATGCCTCTCTTTTGCGAAAGGACACGAAAGCCCGAATGCCGGATACCCTATAAGCGCTATGGCTTTGGTTTTGGATATATCTTTGGGAGGAGATACGCCATATTTCGGAAAAATCAAAAAAAAGCCCTATTTTGGGGACGGAAGAAGGGAAATATCAAAAAAAGATGTCCTAAACGCCCTATCTATAGGATATAATTTCGACAATATCATTTTAATAGGAGTTTTAATTGGTTGTCTGTTTTAAAGGAGATAAAGATTTTTTAAACGGTCTAAAAGATAAAAAGGCGCCGTTTTTATTGGCCTGTTCCACTACAAAAACCTGCGAGATAGAGGGTATCACGCAAGCCGGGATTCCGGGAATGATTCATCTAACTCCGACATTGGATAGCGAATTTTTATGCGAAGGAGAAGTGAAATCTCTAACCGATTTGGCAAAAACTCCAAAAGGAGTTCCAACCCCCGCTCTAATCACAAGAGCCGTCTCTTTGCAAACGCCCTACTCTTTTATAGAGATCTTGGATCTTGGAATGGCAAAAAAACCTCAAATTCAAAACTGCCGCCTAAAAGAGTTCGATATTTCGCCTTCAAACAGAATAGATAAGAAAGCGGACATAAACGCAAAAGAGGTTTTTGAAAAAGGCAGAAAATACGCAAAAGAGTTTAAAAGCGAAAGCGAATATATAATTTTGGCCGAAACTACGCCTGCAGGAACCACTACCGCATACGCTACGGCTCTTGCTTTGGGATACGAGGCAAACGGACTCTTTTCATCCTCTTTCAAAAACGACCCGAAATCCAAAAAAGAAGAGGTGGTTAAAAAGGCTCTATCTTTGATAGAAAAGAGTGACGATATTTTCGACAAACTATCGAAAGTAAGCGACAATATGCTAATCTTTACGGCTGGATTCGCTATGGAAGCTTCAAAATCAAAAAGAGTCATTTTAGGAGGCGGTACGCAAATGGCCGCCGCGTTGATGATAGTCGATTCTTTACTAAATCTATATGAAGCAAATACAAAAAATATCGCTCTTGCCACCACAAAATGGGTATATGAGGATAAAAACTCCGATATAAAAAAGCTTCTTGAGTTGTTATCCTTTTCGCCAAACGCATTTTACGGAGATTTCTCTTTCAAAAATTCAAAACTCGATATTTTAAAACTCTACGATCAGGGAGAGGCCAAAGAGGGAGTCGGAGCCGGAGCCTCGATAGTATACGGGTATATGAGAGGAGCAAAAGAGGAGGATATCGTAAAAGGTGTAGAAAGGTTGCTTGGAGCATGAAAATATTATATTTCGGAGGGCAAAAAAGCGGAAAAAGCCTGCTTGCGGAAAAGAGAGCAAAAGAGCTGAAAGGAGATAGAAAACCTATCTATCTGGCCACTTATGACGACTCTTTCGAAGATAGGGAGATGAGAGAGCGAATAAAAATACATCAGGTAAGACGAGCCGATCATTTCAAAACGGTATGCGAGCCTCTCAAACTCGCCTCTTCAATCAAAGAGAAAGAGATCTATCTAATAGACTGCCTTAGTATGTGGCTTCTAAACGCAATAAACGCAAAACTCTCAAAAAAGGAGATATTTAACGAGATAGAGAGGGTTTTGGAGAAAGATGCGGATATGATTTTTGTAATAAACGATGTAGGAAGCGGAGTTATACCGATGGATAGATTTACAAGAGACTACGTGGATCTAAGCGGAGAGATCGCTCAAACGGTAGCGGCTAAATGCGACGAAGTGTATCACGTGGTTCTCGGAATAGGGAAAAGACTCAAGTGAAAGAGATATTTTACGGACTCAAACTCTCTTTCTCCTATTTCTCCATTTTGCCGATCAAATTTAAATATATTCTTCAAAGCGATAAGATAGATAGAGCTTTTTTATTTTTTATACCTTTTGTAGGGGGAGTGATAGCTCTCATTTCCACTTTTTTATATCTCTTTCTCTCCTCTTTTTTTCCAAATCTATACGCGGCTCTTCTTAGCATCTCTTTGTATCTTTTTCTATACGGTTTTTTGCACCTTGAAGCTGTGATAGATACGATAGACGCTCTTTTCGCTTCACACTCTAACAAAGACGCCTACAAAATCATAAAAGAGCCCACAGTAGGAGCTATAGGGGTAGTTTTTATAACTCTTTTTATTATTTTGAAAATCACTTTAATAAGCTATCTTTTTGTAAATTCCATATTTTTGGAATTCATAACCGCGGCCATCTTCTCAAGACTCTCGATAATTTTGGTACTTAGATACTTTCCGATCCACAAAAACAGCTCTCTTGCCACTTTGCTAAAAAAGGCTTTGACAAAGAGAATTTTTTGGGATATGCTCGTTTTATACGCTCTTTTGGGAGTCGTTTTATCCGGAGGCTTGGCTTTGGCGTTGATTGCGGCGATAGTTGCTTTCACTCCCCTTTTGGCAAGATATCTATACAAAAGACTAAATTT
>JAADDG010000178.1 GCA_013154075.1 Campylobacterota bacterium
TTATGTTTTTTTGCATTTTTACTCCAAACTTAAATTTATAAATATCCTAAAAATAAAAATCGGTCTATTATATTTTAATTTGGCTAAAACTTCGATTAGTTATCGACAAAATAGTCTCTTTAGAAAAAGAAAAACAAAGGATAAATTATTTTTTTAATAAAAATTGAATTTTTTCTATAATAATACTTGACAATAGTAGACTAAATTTAGTATAATTACGGCAACTAAAAATAAAGGGGTGAAAAAATGAATAATATTTTCGAGAAATTGACTCATCAAATGACGCAAGCAATAGAGAGTGCCGTCAGTTTGGCACTACACAATCAAAATCCCGAAGTCGATACCATTCACGTTTTATGGGCATTGATAACGGATAGCAATTCCATTTTAAATCAAGCGCTAAATAGAATGAATATCGACAAAACGGCTATAGAGCTGGATATAAAAAGCGCAGCGGACAGACTTCCGAAATCTTCCGGCGTTACCAAAGAGAGCATAAAGCTTTCAAGAAACCTTGCGGAGTCTTTACAAAAAGCCGAAGGTTTGATGGTAAAACAGGGAGATAAATATATAGCCGTAGATACCTGGATATTGGCCAACATCGATAAATTCAAAGATATTTTCTCTAAATATCTCGATGTAATGGAGCTTAAGAAGACTTTCGAAGCCATAAGAGGCGGTAAAAAGATAGAGAGCCAAACGGCGGAAGAGACTCTTGAGGCTCTAAACAAATACGGTATAGATTTGACTCAAAAAGCTTTGGACGGAGAGCTCGATCCGGTAATCGGAAGAGACGAAGAGATCCAAAGAATGATGCAAATATTAATAAGAAAAACCAAAAACAACCCTATTCTTTTGGGAGAGCCCGGTGTCGGTAAAACCGCACTCGTAGAAGGTTTGGCTCAAAGAATAGCTAATAAAGAGGTGCCTCTATCTTTGCAAAACAAAAGAGTCGTAGCTCTCGATATGAGCGCTTTGATAGCGGGTGCGAAGTATAGAGGAGAGTTCGAGGATAGATTAAAAAGCGTAGTAAACGAAGTTAAAACGGCCGGAAACATTATCCTCTTTATCGATGAGATTCACACCATCGTCGGAGCCGGTGCGAGCGAAGGAAGTATGGATGCGGCAAACATCCTAAAACCCGCATTGGCAAGAGGAGAGCTTCATACGATCGGTGCGACGACTCTAAAAGAGTATAGAAAATATTTTGAAAAAGATGCGGCTTTGCAAAGAAGATTCCAACCCGTAAAAGTGGAAGAGCCTTCAATAAATCAAGCTCTTCAAATTTTAAGAGGATTGAAAGAGAGACTCGAGGCTCACCATAACGTTCAAATACTTGACAGCGCACTGGTAGCGGCCGCAAAACTTAGTGCAAGATATATTACCGACAGATATTTGCCGGACAAAGCGATCGACCTGATCGACGAGGCCGCAGCTCAGCTAAAAATGCAGATAGAGAGCGAGCCTTTCGAACTATCTAAAGTAAAAAGAGAGATCCAAAATCTGCTTGTAGAAAAAGAGGCTCTCTTGATGGAGAAGAATAAGAAAAACGAAGAGAGACTCAAAGAGATAGAGAAAGAGATTGCGGATCTTGAAGAGAAGAAAAGAAAACTTGAGGCTCAATTCGAGACCGAGAAGAGAGTTTTCAAAGAGATCGCCAAAATCAAAGAGGAGATCGAGAAGAAAAGAGTCGAGGCCGAGAGAGCCAAAAGAGAAGGCGATTATAACAAAGCGGCAGAAATCGAATACGGCCAAATTCCCGAGCTTGAGAGAAAGCTAAAAGAGCTAAACGAGCAGTGGGAGAAGATGCAAGAGGCCGGTACGCTTCTTAAAAATGCCGTCGATGAAGAGATGATCGCAAATATCGTCAGCAAATGGACCGGAATCCCGGTAGCTAAGATGCTTCAAAGCGAAAAAGAGAAGATCTTGCACGTAGAAGACGAGCTTAGAAAAGAGGTTGTAGGCCAAGATCAAGCGATAAAAGCAGTCGCAAGAGCTATCAAGAGAAATAAAGCCGGTCTTAGCGATCAAAACAGACCGATCGGAAGCTTTATGTTCCTTGGACCGACGGGAGTGGGTAAAACTCAAACGGCTAAAACTTTGGCCAAATTCCTATTCGATACGGAAAAAGCTCTTATTAGAATCGATATGAGCGAATATATGGAAAAACACGCCGTCTCAAGACTTGTCGGTGCGCCTCCGGGATACGTAGGATATGAAGAGGGAGGACAATTGACTGAAGCCGTTAGAAGAAAGCCTTACAGCGTAATTTTGTTCGACGAGATCGAAAAAGCGCATCCCGACGTATTCAATATCCTTCTTCAAGTGTTGGATGACGGAAGGCTGACCGATAACAAGGGTGTAACGGTAGATTTTAGAAATACGATCATAATTATGACAAGCAATATTGCAAGCGATAAGATTATGGAGTTTAGAGATCCGGTAGATAGAGAGGCCGCGGTAAAAGACGAGCTTAAGAAATATTTCAAACCGGAGTTCTTGAACAGACTCGACGATATCATAATCTTCAATCCTCTAACACAAGAGGCGATAGTTGAGATCGTAGATATTATGTTTAGAGGAATTCAAGAGAAATTGAAAGAAAGAGACATAAAAGTGGAGCTTACCCAAAAAGCCAAAGAGCTTGTGGCAAAAGCCGGATTCGATCCCGTTTACGGAGCAAGACCGCTTAAGAGAGCTATATATGATCTCGTAGAAGACAATTTGGCCGAATTGATTCTCGAAGACAAAATTCAAGACGGTGACAGCGTAAAATTTGACGCCGAAGGCGATACGGTAGTAATCTACGTAAACGGTCAAAAAGTTAAATAAAAAAAGCGGGGGCTCCTCCCGCTTTTAAAGAAAAAAAATGAAATATTGGCTACAAGAGATCAAAGAGATAGAAAAAGACAATATCAACTCCGCAACCTTCATAACCTTCAAAGCGATAGATCTTATCGAACAAATGGCGCAAAAAGAGAGTGAAAACGATCTGAAAAAGGCTTTTGCTCTTTTGAAAAATTCTCATCCGATGATGGCGGTTTTGTATAATTTCTGCTTATTGGGAGAGGATTTTTTAAAAAAGCACTCTAAAGATAATTTAAAATATTTTTGCGAAAGATTCAAAAAAGATTTCAAAAAAGCAAACGAAACAGTAATAGAGAAAGCCTCAAAAGAGCTACGAAACATCCAAACCGTTTTAACCCATTCGTTTAGTTCGCTCGTTTTTCAAGCCATATTAAACTCTTACGAAACAAACAAAAATATAAAAGTCATCTGCACGGAGTCTCGACCTAAAAACGAGGGAGTTATTTTAGCCGAAAAATTAAAACAAAAAGGAATAAAAACTATCTTGATAACCGACGCTTCGGCTCCATATTTCGTAAAAAAGTGCGATAAAATTCTCATAGGAGCGGACGGAGTCTCAAAAGATTATCTTGTGCATAAGATAGGAACCTTAGGCATCGCTTTAGCTGCGAAGAACTTCAGCAAAGAGATTATTTCACTCGCTCCTAAAATAAAATTTTGGCCGAAAAATTACAAAATCCCAAAAGAGGAGCCCAAAAATCCAAAAGAAGTGACGGATAAAAACTTAAACGTCGTCAATCTATACTTCGATCAAACTCCAAAAGATTTGATATCCAAATTTATAACCGATTAATTAAGCTATCAAAAGTTCCCTTTTACCGGCTCTTTTTCTAATCCAATTTATCGTCTTTAAAACGGGCTCTCTTTTTACAAGCCATCTTTCAAATTTATATTTCCCCGGAAAATCGGTAATCATCAATCCGATTAAAATAGTCAATACACCCTGTCCAGGCAAAACAAGCATCAAAATTCCCCCGATTATCAAAACAATACCTACGATATTTTTCACTATATTAAAAATCCCCGATCCCTTTAGCCATTTCTCTTTAGGACGGTGTTCATGAGCAAAATAATCGTAAGGAAGTTTTATAACGAAATAGGGGATAGCCACCAAACTGAAAACAAAAGAGACGACGGACAAAACGATAAAAAACTCAATCACAAAACCTCTTTTGCAAATCTTTAAAACACTCTATTCTTCTATCTCTAAAAAAGGGCCAAATACGCCTTACATCCTCCATTCTCCTTTTATCTATATCCACAAACAAAATCTCCTCTTTATCAAACGAGGCTCTTTTCAAAATCTCTCCCTGAGGTCCCGCGACAAAAGAGGCACCCCAAAATCTAATACCGTTTAAAGCTTTGGTATGATCCTCTTCAAACCCTACCCTATTTACGGCAATCAAATAGACTCCGTTGGCTATCGCATGACCTCTTTGAACCGTAAGCCAAGCTTCATACTGCCTCTTTTTCTCCTCTTCGCTATCTTCGTCAAACCATCCTATGGCGGTGGGATAGATAAGCACCTCCGCCCCCTTCAAAGCCATAATTCTCGCAGCTTCCGGATACCATTGATCCCAGCATACAAGTACGCCGAGTCTCCCCACACTCGTATCTATCGGCTCAAATCCCAAATCTCCGGGAGTGAAATAGAACTTCTCATAAAATCCGGGGTCGTCGGGAATATGCATTTTTCTGTATTTTCCTGCGATAGATCCGTCTTTTTCGAAAACTACGGCGGTATTGTGATAAAGTCCCGCAGCTCTTTTTTCAAAAAGAGAGGTTACCAAAACCACACCGTTTTCTTTAGCCGCATTCGACCAAAATTTCACGTCATCCTCGAAACTTTCGGCCAAATCGAAATTGTTAACGTCTTCGGTTATGCAAAAGTAATTTCCTTGATGAAGCTCTTGCAAGACAACTAACTCGGCTCCCTCTTTAGAAGCCTTTTTTATCATCTCAACGCTCTTTTTTACAGTATCTTCTTTGTTCCCTTCATACCGATGCTGAATCAAAGCCGCTTTCATTCAAACTCCCTTTCTCTTTCTCAAACGAAAATATATTATACCCATCCTCAAATCTATAACCAAGCTTCATTCCGTGAGCTTCCAAAATACTCACCACTATATAAAGCCCCAGACCGAAACTCTGAGAGCTTGTCGTACCCTTAACGAAAGGCTCGATATAGTATGAGATATCATGCTCAAGCTTTTTGCCTTTATTGATAAACTCTATCTTATCTTTCGATATTTTTATAATCACCCTTTTATCGGTAGAGTATTTTAAAGCGTTATCTATCATATTTTTCATAGCGATAGCAAACAGCTTAAAATCGACCGCTATCGAGATATCTTCCACAACCTCTATTTTGACTTTTGGAGAGTTTTTCTCCAAAAGCATAAGATCCAAAGCCTCATCCAAGATATCTATCACTCTATAGTGTCTCTTTTCTTGCGTACCGAATCCCGAAGTTAGCTGTTCTATGGCTATAAATTCGTTCAAAAGACTCTCAAGTCTTTGAAAAACCCTCTCGAGTCTCTCTTTTTGTTTGGAATCCGGAAGCATCTCGGTACTGATCACTCCTTTGGTAATAGGAGTTTTAAATTCGTGCATAACGTTTCTTAGAAACAAGACTCTTGAGTTGTTGAGTTTTTTTATCTGCTCCACCGCATTATGAAAAGCGTTCGATACTTGAGAGATCTCGTCCGTACCGTCCGTTTTGCAGTTAATATCGAGATCTCCGTGAGCAAATTTGTCAATCTCTCTTTTTAGCCTTATCAAAGGAATAACCCTTCTAATCGTAAAAACGTAAGTTACCAGAAGAATGATAACAATGGCCGTAAAAATAAGCTCTATGATTCTATATCTATAGGGCTGAAAAAGGACGTCTTTTAAAATAATTTTTTCTTTCAAACTCTCTATCAAGAGATAATACTCTCTTTTAAAATATAAAATGGTGCTGCTTCCTATAGGAGAGGAGATTTTTTGAATCCTTTCCGCCGAGTTTAAAATATCTCTTTTTCGCGATTTATCCTTAACCACTTTCATTCCGTACTCTTTTAGCTTCTTCTCAAGCCTCTCATCCGGATCGTGGTTGTAAAGATATGTCAAAGTAAGTTTCGAGACAATCGTATATTTATTGTTAAGCTCATCGGTATAACGCTCCTGATCGAACCTCATCAAATAAAAAAACGCCAAAATAATTCCGATAAGTGCAAGTAAAAATATAAAAGTTATTTTATAGGTAATAGAATACTTATTCATTGAATAAATTTATACCCTATTCCTCGAACAGCTTTTATGAATCGCGGATTTTTGGAGGTTTCTCCAAGCTTGGTTCTGATTCTGCCGATAATTACGTCTATACTTTTGTTTGTACTCTCTTCGCTTATGGCCTCCACGTTATAAATAAGCTCCTCTCTTGAAACGACTCCTCCTTCCTTTTTCATAAGATAGGCCAAAATGCCAAACTCCGCACTCGTTAATTTGAGAGGTTCTCCTTTGTATAAAATCTCTCTTTTACGCTCATCCAATACAAGATCTTTTTTAATTTCCTCTTTTTTTTGAATTTTCGGCTCTTTTCTTCTAAGAAGGCTTTTTATTCTCGCTTGAAGCTCTCTTGGGTTATAAGGTTTTGGCAGATAATCGTCCGCACCTCTTTTCTCCAAAGCCTCCACTTTATCGTTGATATCGTGCCTTGCCGAAGAGATGATTATGGGAATATCGTGATGCTTTTTTCGAATCTCGCTGCATACTTCCAATCCGTCGATATCGGGAAGTGTCAAATCCAAAATTACCAAATCGAAATCTTCGATATTCAGTTTTGACATTCCTATGTAAGGATTCTCTACATTCACAACCTCTATATCAAACTGCTCAAGATATTCCGTCAAAATTTCAGCCAATTCAATATCATCCTCTATCATCAAAACTTTTATCATATTACACGGCCTCTTTTTTTTAATTTTTGGGAAAAATTAGCGAAAAATACAACTGTTAAGATTATATCAAAAAAACTTCATATATTTGAAACTTAAACTATGATTGACATAGACTAAACTTTTATGATATAATTGCAATAAAAAATATTATAGGAGATAAGAGTGAGCAAAAGTTTATATGAAACACTCGGCGTTAGTCCGGACGCTTCCGCCGACGAGATCAAAAAAGCTTATAGAAAATTAGCGAGAAAATATCATCCCGATATCAATAAAGATCCCGGAGCGGAAGAGAAATTCAAAGAGATTAACGCCGCATACGAAATTTTAAGCGACCCCGAAAAGAGAGCTAAATATGACCAATTCGGAGACGACATTTTCGGTGGACAAAATTTCCACGATTTTACACAAAGCCATGCAAACGCCGCCGATTTGGACGAGATACTAAGAAATATATTCGGAGGAGGTTTCAGTAGCGGCGGTTTCGGAGGTTTCGGGGGCTTTAGCGGCAGTAGAAGAAGCGGAGGTTTCGAAGATTTCGGATTCGGAGGTTTCGGACAACCGGATCTTGACGTAAGAGCGAAAATAACGATTCCGTTTGACGTAGCTTTGCACGGAGGTACGCATAGCATAAACTATAACAATCAAAATTTCGACGTTAGAATTCCGGCCGGTATAAAAACCGGAGACAAATTAAGAATCAGAGGAAAAGGCAAAACGTATCAAAACAAAACCGGAGATTTGATTCTTACGGTGGAAGTGGCTCCGAGTCCGGAATACGAGCTAAACGGAAACGATCTTGTCAAAAAGCTCCCGATCTCCTTAAAAACGGCACTTTTCGGCGGAAAAGTGAAAGTAACCACTCCTTACAAAGAGGTAACTATGAAAGTGCCCAAAGGCGTTAAATGTAACCAAAAATTAAGAATCAAAGGGCACGGTTTTCCCGACAGAAAGACTCAGACAAAAGGTGATCTCTATCTGAAACTCGATATAGTCTTCCCGAAAATAGAGGAGTTGGATGGAGATTTGGTAAAATTGATGGAAGAAAAATTACCGAGATTGACAGGAGAGCAAGATGCATAGTTACGATGAACCGGTATACTTGATAAGCGTAGTAGCAAAAGCGTTGAACATTCACCCTCAAACATTAAGACAGTATGAAAGAGAGGGGCTTATAAAACCTTCCAGAACGGAAGGAAAAATGAGACTCTATTCTCAAAGAGATATAGATAGAATAAGTCTCATATTAAGACTTACAAGAGATCTTGGCGTAAATTTGGCGGGAGTGGACGTAATTTTGCAACTAAAAGAGAATATAGAAGAGCTCGAAAAAGAGATAGAGGAATTAAAAGAGGAGTTAAAAAAATATAAAAACGGCTCCACGATAGAGAAAGGAAAAAGTTTAGTTAAAAAGAGAAGCTATTACGATATTATAATTTTCGGAGAGTAATCACTCCGAAAGCCTCTCCACATCCGCTCCGAGAGAGGTTAGCTTACTCTCCAAATTCTCATACCCTCTATCCAAGTGGTAAATCCTATGAATATTCGTAATACCCTCCGCAGCCAATCCCGCTAAAACCAAAGCACTGCTGGCTCTAAGATCGGTAGCCATAACATCGGCTCCCATAAGATTCGTTTTCCCCTCTATAGTGGCGATATTTCCTTTTAGGGTTATTTTAGCACCCATTCTTTGAAGCTCGCTTACATGCATAAATCGATTTTCAAAAAGCCTCTCCTCTATCACACTAACACCGTCAGCTTGAGTGGATAGCGCCATAAATTGAGCTTGCATATCGGTAGGAAATCCCGGATATTCCGAAGTGGCTATCTTTACGGGATCTATGGACATATTCTCTTCGATCTCTACGAAATCATCCCCTATATTCAAACTAAATCCCATCTCTTGCAGTTTTATCAAGATAGCTTCCAAATGGGCGGGAATTACGTTTTCTATCTTTATTTTGGAGTTGGTTATAGCTCCGGCACAAAGATAGGTTCCGGCCTCTATCCTATCGGGAATGATATCGAAAGGATCCATATCCAAAAGCTCTCCTTCACTTCCCTCTATCTCGATCTCATCCGTTCCTATTCCCTCTATCTTTATTCCGTTTTTATTCAAAACTTCACAAAGTTGAACCACTTCCGGCTCTTTGGCTACGTTTATAATCTTGGTATTGCCTTTGGCCAAAGCCGCCGCCATAATGATATTTTCGCTTCCGGTAACGGTAACTTTGTCAAAAACGATAGTGGAACCCTTAAGCCCGCTCTTGGCGGTAGCCACTACATATCCTTGTTTTATCTCTATATTCGCCCCCATCCTTTTTAAGGCTTTTAGATGCAAATCTATCGGCCTTTGCCCTATTGCACACCCTCCAGGCAAACTCACTTCACAATGTCCGAATCTCGCAAGCAGAGGACCTAATGTGAGTATGGAGGCTCTCATCGTTCTTACGATATCGTAATTCGCTTTGGTATGATTGATCGTGGAGGTGTCTATCTTTACGGTGGAGTTTTCAAAAGAGAACTCCGCTCCCAAATTGGATAGGAGTTTTAAAAGAGTTTTTATATCCTTTACATTCGGAATATTTGAAATGGTAACTTCGTTTTTAGCTAAAATGGAAGAAGCTATCAAAGGAAGAGCGGCGTTTTTCGCTCCCGATATTTTTACGCTTCCTTTTAGCTTCTTGCCGCCTCTAATTCTTAAAAAATCCATATTTTTCCTTAAACTTTTCTCTTTTTTTAAAATTATAGCAAAAATGAACTAACTCCTTTTAATATTTGGAATAAAACAGATATCTCTCATCATAAGGGAGTTTATCTCTGTACTTCTCTTTTACCGCATTTAGAATAATTCCCGGATTTTTAATCTTATATTTTTTAACTACGTAATTTATCTTTTCTATAAAACGCCTCTCCGAATACTCGGACTTGCAAACAAAAAGCGTAATATCGGCATATCTCATCAACAAAAAGGCATCCGACACCAAATCGATCGGAGGAGTATCCAAAACGATATAATCATAATTTTTTCTAAGAGTCTCGATAACCTCTTTCATTTTATGAGAATCGAGAAGCTCATACGGATTTGGCGGAATGAATCCGGAGGTTATGATATCGAAGTTAGTAAGCTCCTCATGCTCCCAAATAACCTCTTCAAGCTTGGCTTTACCGACCAAAACGTTACTAAGTCCCACACTATTTGGAAGAGAAAACTTCAGATGCAACTCGGGACGTCTAAGATCGCAAGATACGACTATACACTTTTTCTCTCCCATTCCCAAAATAGTGGCCAAATTTGCCGTTACTACCGTTTTACCTTCATTCGGAACGGTAGAGGTTACGACTATTATTTTGCTATCATGCTCGGAAGGCGTAAATTCGATATTGGTTCTAATCGTTCTTAAAGCCTCGCTTGCGGGTAGATTTGGATTTTCCAACACATAAGCGGTTTTATAAAGCCTCTTGTCCGCAATAAAAGGAAGCTCTCCGTAAATCGGTATATCGGTTATCTCTTCTATATCCTTTTTCGTCTTTATTTTTGTATCGGTCATATATCTTAAAATAGTCATCAAAAATACGCTAACTATTCCAAGAAGAAGACTGATAGCCATAATCATCGATTTTTTAGGTTTAACCGGAGTCTCATCGGGCAAAGCCTTATCCAAAATCCTCTTTTTGGATACGGTAGCGGCTTTGGCCACTTTAAGCTCCGATTCTCTCTCCAAAAGATAGTTATAAAGCCTCTCGTTTACTCTATATCTTCTTTCCAAATTTGCATAATCTTTCTCTTTGGAAGGCAGAGAGATTAATTGAGATTCTATATTTTTAATAGACTGTTTAAGCTCTTTGATTCTAACGGCCAAACTCTTTCTAATTCCGTCCAAAGTCTTTTTAATAGCTCTTTTAGTCTGCTCAAGTTGCTTTTTGTTAGCCTGAACAAGAGGATGAAGCTCGGTATATTCGTTTAATAATCTATCTCTTTGGATCAAAAGATTTTGATAATTTTGAACCAAATTGGCCAAAACGGGATATTGCGTAGAAAAGCCGCTAACGGCTTCGAAATTTCCTCTTTTTATCTCTCTTAATAAAATATCCAAAGAGTCTTTTTCTATTTTGGCTTGAGCCAAACGTGTTTCATAATCACTCACTCTTCTTATCATATCCTCAGATTGAACGCCGACATTTACGATTTTATTTTGAGATTGGAATATTTTTAGTTTTTCTTGAGATTTTTGCAATCTTTTATTTACAATTTTTAATTGCTCCTCTATAAAAGCCAAAGATTTGGAAGTTTCTTGAATCTTTCTCTCAACACTTTGCTTTAAATACTCTTTTCCCAAAATATTCAAAAAATCGGCCGCTCTTTGAGGATTGCTATCTTGAAATTCAACTTTCAATACGGAAGATTGGAAAGAGAAAGGTTTTACGGATAAATTATTCAAAATACTATTCACTACGCTTTGAAAAGGATTGATTTTGAAAAAATACTCTTCCCCTTCTCTCATATCTCTTATCTTTTCAACTACGAAAGAGAAATAGGGAGTCTCTATTTTTCTATTAAAAAGATGCAGTTTTTCAAACTCTTTTTCCTCTTTTTTCAAGCCTATCTTTTTCAAAACCCTATCAAGTAGACTCTCATCCAAAGAGAGATAAAAAGAATCGTTATCTTTTACGACTATTTTAAAAAGTTTGCCGTAAAAGTAATCATCTTTGATATCTACATCTTTGACTTTAAAAGGGACATCTTTGTAAATTTCAACCTTTTTAAAACCCTCTTTTTTATAATATTGAATATTGAAATCCACCGTCTCTAAGGCTTTCTCTACGAGAAATCTCGATCTAAGAACGTCTATCTCCGTCTCTATCCCTTCATTGCTTTGTCTGATTTGGGTAAGAAAATCGCCTCCCCCACCGTTGTTTACGTTCTTTTCCACCTCGACAGTCATATACGTTCTAAATTCCGGCGTAGTAAAATAGATATAAAATATTCCTCCCGCTATAAAAAGAAGAAAAATAAAAATATTGGAAAGTTTATATTTTGACAAAAGATACAAAATCTTTTTGAAATTTATAGATACACCGCTATAATAAACGTCGCTTTTACTCATAATAATCCCTTATACACTTTTAACTTTTTCAATTTTTTGATATTTCTCCGCAAGATACGAGATATAAATAAGCATCAAAAGAGTCAGCTTGTCGTAATAAGACACCGTTCCCATATCCATGGCAAAAAGAGCCAAGGTAATCGAGAAAAGATAAATCTTTAAATTTTTTCTATCCATTTTAAATATTTTATAAAATAATAATCCGTAAATAGAGTAATACAAAACTTCTCCTATAATCCCCACTCCAAGTAACAGCTCTACGAAATTGTTATGCGAATATCCTCCGTAATAGTATCTGAAGGTATCTATACCGATCCCTTTAAAAGGGTGATTCGAAAAAAATTCAAGTCCTCTCTCTATATACTCTTTCCTCTCTAAAGTACTTTTTTCCATATCGGCACCCGAGAGAGTATTGAAAACATTTGCAAGTCTTAAAAAAACGTTGTTTAAATATTCGGTTATTTTCTGCATATCCGCAAAAAAGTGAAGATAGATACCAAAAGGTATCAATCCGGCAAAAAAATAACCTATTTTTCTAAAATCGGTTAAAAGTGTCAAAACATAAACAAAAAATAGAAAAAATCCGAGCACCAAACCGGTTCTTGAGACGGTTAAAACGATCATATACAAAGCAAGCATCAAATTTATAGCGATTAAAATCTTGTATTTTTTATCTATATCCTGCTCCAGATAGATAATACTCGCACCGACCGTCATAACCATAGCGATGGAAAGACCGTTTGGATTTCCCATCGTCCCAAAAAACCTATATCCAAGATACGTCTCCATAGGGATATGGATCAAATCGAAAGCAAGCAGATAATTTACCACGGCACCCAATATAATGCCGTTTAAAAAAGCATTTCCTATATCAAATCTTTTAAAGATATTGTAGATTACGAAATTATTAATTATCAGCAAAAAGAGAGTTTTCGCTTTGTTGCCCGAAGTGACGGGATCCACCGTCCAAAAAACGCTGCTAATCGCAAAAAATCCGAAAAGCGCATAAGCTATAACTACATCGTTTATATAAAACTTTCTATTCTCATCCAACAAAGTTAGTAAAAAATAATAGGCTATTAAGATGAGATTTAAAAGATTTGTATAAAAGATGTAAGGACTTAGAGGAAAAACTATTTGAGCGGCACCGTAAAGCGTTAAGAGAAACGCTAAAATAGAAACTTTAAAATCTCTCTTAACGGCGTTTTTAGCTTCCATTTTTCTCATACCATATCTCAAAGGCCAAAAGTAACCACACCCTTTTGGTATACTCTCTTCTGCCTTCCAAAAAACCGTTTTTGAACTTCTCAACCCTATCGGGATCGAAAATCCCCTCTCTTTTTATTCTCTCAAAACTCAAATACTCCTCTATCATATCTCTTAGCTCACCCCTAAACCAAATTTCCAAAGGCACATTAAAACCTCTTTTTGGTCTCTCCAAAAGCTCTCTTGGCATATGTTTGTAAATAATTTGTTTCAAAATATACTTCTCTTCTCTATTTTTATGTTTTATAGAAGAATCGACTCTTGCCAAAAACTCCATAAGTCTTCTATTCAAAAAAGGCTCGAAAAGCTCCACTCCAAAACCGCTTGCGGCTTTTGAAACTTTTATAAGTTCGTCATTACTCATATAAATCTTTAAATAAACCGCCAACATCTGATTTAGATGATCCGATAAATCGAACTCTCCAAGCTCCCTGTACGGCTGTTTCGATTTAGTTTCGGATATAAAAATCCCTCGAAGCTCTCTATTTGTCAAAACCTGCTCTTTGAATCTAATAAAATCTATTACGTTTTCACTCGAAAAAAGCTTTTGCCATTTACTGTAACGGGTAGGAAAGTTATAAATAAAATCTATTTTTTCTATAAGAGAGAAAGGAACGACTTTCATAGCTTTAGATAAACTTTTTCTAAAAAAATATGGAATTTTTAAAAATCTTTTATAAAAATATAAATCTCCAGCCGTAGCGAAAACCTCGTCCCCACCTTCTCCGCTAAAAATGGAATCCCTTTTTAAAGAGGCCTTTTTCAAAAGCATCATAGTCGGCAAAGAGGCCTTATCCCCAAAAGGCTCGTCATAAAATTCACCGAGTTTTGGCAAAAGTTCTCTCGCATCTTTGGAAGTCATATAAAGCTCAAAATGGTTACTCCCTATAAAAGAGGCTATCTCTTTGGCAAAAGGAGCCTCATCATAACCGCTCTCAAAAAATCCAACTGTATAGGTATCTATCTTTTGAGAGCTCAATTTGCTCAAAAACAAAGCGATTATACTGCTGTCATATCCACCGCTTAAGAAAGCCGAAGGAGTGGAGGAGGAAATTTTCAAAAGATTTTCCACGCTTCTTTTCAAAAGCTCTTCGCTTGTTTGAAGTATCTCTTCCTTACTCTTTTGAACTTTAGGTTCCAAATAGTAATCTATAATATTCCAATAATTTCTCTCTTCAATCAAACCGCTTTTTAAGTCATATTTTACATAGCAGCCGGCTTTCAGTTTATGAACGTTTTCATAAACGGAATAGGGAGCACTGATATATCCGTATTGTAAATAGAGCGCTAAAGAATCGAAATTTATTCTTTTATCGATAGAAGTAAAAGAGTAGAGTCTGTTTATTTTGGTAGAAAATAGAAAAAACTCTTCATTTTCAAAACAGTAAAGAGACTTTATCCCCGTCCTATCTCTACAAACATAAAGATTTTCTCTCTCTTTGTCATAAATGATTAAAATATAACTTCCGTCAATCTTTTTAAAAACATCCTCCCCATACTTTAAAAAAAGCTCTCCGACTCTTGAAAGAGTATCCAAAGAGTCAAACTCTCTATCTTCAAATTCGCTTATATATCCGTCAATCAAAATTACTACGTTTTTATACTCAAAATAATCACCCTCCAAACGATTAAAAAGATCTCTATTGTCACTACAATTTACAAAGTTGATATCTCTCTTTCCCTTTTTAATGAAACCGGCCAAAACGCAACTCAAAATCTATCCTTCACTCAAAATTGTTTTTTTATAAATTCCGGAAATCTTCTCTATCTCAAAAGAGATCGCTCTCTCATATCCGGCCAAACTCAAACTTTTTCTCAGTTTTTCATCGGCCGCTATAGTCTCTATCGCCTCTTTTATAAAACGCTTCGAATTTACCGGAACCAAAATTCCATAAGGAGCAATCTCTATGGAATCTTTCAAACTAAAAGAGACATCGCTATCAGGAGAGAGTATCTCTCTCGGACCGCTCGGACAATCGGTAGATATGACGGGAACTTTACAAATCATAGCTTCAACCAAAACGTTCGGAAAGCCTTCACTTTGACTACTCAATACGAACAGATCACATTTTGAAATATATTTAAAAGGATTTTTGACTTTGCCTATAAAATGGACTCTTGAATCTACATTTAGATCTTTTGCAAGCTTTTGGAAACTCTCTCTCGCATATCCGTCCCCTATCAACAAAAGCTCGAACCTATCGTCAAGGGACGATAAAGCCTCTATGATAAGATCCTGCCTTTTTGGCTTTATAAGTCTGCCTACGGAAACTATATAAAACTTATCTTTTCTAAATTCAAAATCATCAACCTCTTCTTTGGCAAGATTTTCTATCTTTTTGATATCGTAAGGATTGTAAATGACTTTCTGTTTGACGGGGAAAGAGAAAAATCTCCTCATTTCATCCTGCATACCTTTAGACTTACAAATAATTAAATCGGCTTTGGGATAGAGGTATTCTATGAGTTTTGCGTTTATCTTCCCTTCAAATCCTCCTTCAAGATATCTTCCTATTCTGCCCGCATTTACAATCTGAACGGTATGATTCGATCCCATAAGTTTTGCCAAAATATTTATATAGTTGGCTCTAAACACATGACTTTGAACTACCTCTATCTTCTCTTTTTCTATAATCTTTTTAAGTTTATACGAAAGAGGAAAAAGAGAACAAAATTTCAATACGCCGTTTTCATTACCCTTAAATTCCGACAAATAAATAACTTTTATATCTTTCGGAACGGGGAAAAAATCGTTTTTTTCTATACAGATCAGAGTTACTTCAAACCCTCTTTTATAAAAATCGTTTATAAGAGTGGATACTACCTTCTCTGCTCCTCCGGAAAAGAGAGAGTTGATCAAAATAGCATATTTAGGCATAACTCTTAATCCTCTTTAAATTATTAAGTAAATTCACAAAATAGATAAAAAGCACCAAAGTAAAAACCATATGGGCAACAACCAAGAAATATAAAAGAGTTTCAATATTTTCAAAATTTATGCTTTTTACCAAAACCAGTAAAACGGCCATAAAAATAAAATCCGCCGCTAAAAGAAAATTGAATTTTTTCAAAATAGTCAAAATCCTTCCAAGAGGAGAGTATAAAACGGTACATAGATAGTAAAAAGACATAATAAAAAATATTTTTTGAATAATTACGATATCTGAAAGTGTAAATTTGACTGAGAAGAGAAGTTTAATAATAAAAGGAATGGCATAATAGGTAAAAACTACCGAAAGCAGATAAAAAACTGTCGTCTTACTCAAAACACCCTTCATAAGTTTCAAACTCTCTCTCAAATTGCCTTCGGCTATCAAATGAGTAGCTCTTGCCGCAAAAATATTTACTATAGGAGCGTTTATAATCTGTAAAATAACACCCAAAAATTTATTCGCATATGAATACAAAGAATAAACTCCGCTTCCAAGAGAAGTCAAAACGGAAGCTATTACGATATCTTTAACACCGACAAAGAAAGAACCGAGTTTCAATTTAAAAGAGTTTTTCACTATCTCTTTTATACCGTTCATATAGAAAGATAAAAAATATTTCATTTTTAATTTAAAAAATATCAAATAAAATTGCCACGAAACGGCAACTAAAGTAGCTAAAATCATAGAATAGGCCAAAATAAGCACACTATCTTTCACCAAAAATAGTACGGTTAAAATATTTACCGAAAATACGAAAATATCCACGATATAAAACGAGGCGTAAAATTTCTCCAAATTCAAAATAGTTTTGTTCAAAAAAAGTACATTTTGAAGCAAAAGATAAAAAATGAATATATTTAAAAATTCTTTCGTCTTATCATCCAAAAAAGAGATCTCAAAAGAGGAGCTTGCAAAATAATAAACTCCTATTAGAAAAAGAGCCGCTAAAATTAAATAGTTTAATAAAATGGAAAAAAGCCTATCCGATTTTTCTTTGCTTTTTATTTTCAGTTCGGCATAGTAAGGCGTAAAAGCCTCCCACACGCTTTGCACGAAATATCCCAAATAGTTTATAACCACTACCGACAAAAAGTATATATCGGTCTCTTTACCGGCACCAAATTTTCTACCCAACAAAACAATAAAAACGAAACCGAAAAATACACTCAAAAGAGACAATAGATTGTATCCAAGCGACTTATCGATCAATTTTTTAATATAGTTCAAGCCATTTCCTAACAATATTTTTAACATCCAAATGCAAAACCGATTTTCTCGCATTCTCTTTTAGTCTGTTTCTAAGCTCTTTATCGAAACATAACCTATCGATAGCTTCTCTCATCTTCTCTCTATTTTCGCTCTCTATCAAAAGAGCATTTTCTTCATTTTTTATTATCTCTTTAGGACCGGTGGGACAATCCGTAGCTATACACGGAAGAGAAAAGGACAAAGCCTCCGCCAACACATTCGGAAAACCTTCATAGCGAGAAGAAAGTACGAACATTTTAGCTTGTGCATAGAAATCTTTTATATTGTCTCTTCGTCCCATCAAAAACACTTTATCTTTAGCACCTCTTTCTTCTATTAGATGCTCCAAAGTCTCTCTATCCTTACCCTCTCCTACTATAAGTAATTTTAATTTTTTGGAGGCTTCCGAATCCAAAAACGCATTTATCAACATATAGAAATTTTTTTGCGGATGAAGTCTCCCCACCGCCAAAATAAAAGGAGCGTAATTTGACAAATCCTCTTTTATTTTATAATTGTCGTCAAAAACTATAGGATTGTGAATATATGTGGTATTTTTTAAGTTGAATCTACTTTTTAAAATATCCTCTATCTCTTTAGAAACAGCGACAACCTTCTTAACATTCGGCTTTTTATAAAGATATTTAATCAACTCTTTTTGCCAAGAAGCATGTTTTTTGAGAGGATTGTTTCTGATGGAGACAACTACGTCATATCCCGTCAAAATGGATACAAAATTGCTACTCTCTACGAAAGAGTAGATTTTATCCGGTTTTTCTTCGTCAAAAATCTTTTTCAAACTCTCCACTCTCTTTGCAAATCTATATAATTTAACCAACTTCAAAGAGGAAGGAGGAGAATTCAAAGATACGACTCTTCCTCCATAATCATACTCCTTGATGTCTCTAAATAAAACTATCACAACATCATGCCCCATTTTCTCAAGCTCTTTAGAAAGAGTCGAAACAACTCTCTCGGCCCCTCCTTTTCTAAGGCTCTGTACTACAAAAACGATCTTCATGCCAAAACCTCTTTCAAAAAAGCGCTTTTAAAACCTTTAGATAAAACCTTTTCTATAAAATCGTAATATTTTTGCAGCAACTCACCCTCAAGCTCCCAATAATGAGTGGCTATCTGAAACGGAAGATTATTCTGATCGCAAAAAGAGAGTTGATTTTCATATCTTTCCCAATCGGTCGAAGGAGTAAAAGCATATCCGGCAAGCTCCTTATGAGAACCGTAATCCACAATATACGGATATGTCAAATTGGGATGTTTGAATTTAAAAATAATCCTCTTTACATAAGACTCCAAACCTTTCAAATTCAACTCTCTATCATATTTTTTCCCGGCAATTCCCGAAATATTCAAACCGTTTTCGGCTACGGCTCTCACTCCCTCCACTCCTATCTGATTGCTTGGGGGAACGAAATTTTTTATTTTTACCCCAAAAATATCCTCGAGATATCTTTTACCCTCTCCCGTTTTAAAATACAACTTTTCATACTTATCCATATATTCGCCTACAAAAGAGAAAGGCTCCCCCTTACTTTTTAAATACTCTATATTGTATTTAGTGGCCACATAGAGCTTATCTCCGGCTTTCAAAGAGTAGAGATGGTTATAGCCGTGAAGCATTATCTCCGCTACCCCTTCTTTAATTTTTTCTCTCATATACTCTACAATTTCTCTATTTTCCCCTATGGGCTTGGCCGTATCGACATCTTGATACATAGAATCGAAATCACCGGGATTGTACATCTTCACCGCATAAGGAATTACCGCAAAAGATATTTTTATACCTTTTTTAAAAAGAGGAGAATATATCTTTTCTATCTTCTCCGGCTTAGTCCAATAAGAGAGATCGTCATCTCTAATTACAAGATACTTCATTTTCTAAAACCTTTTCATAAAGCTTTTCGACCTTCTTAGCACTCTCCTCCCAACTGTAATTCTTAATCACCTTTTCATATCCCATCTTTCCCATCTCTTCTCTAAGCTCCCTATTTTTAGCAAGCCTCAAAATAGCCTCTTTCAAAGCCTTCACATTATCTCTCTCCACTACTATCCCGTTATCTTCGGCCAAAGATGGCAGATATCCGACATTAGAAACGATAACGGGTAAAGAGCTCGCCATAGCCTCCAAAGTAACGATACTAAACGACTCGTAACTGCTTACGATACAAAAAATATCAGAGTTTCTATACTCTTTAGCCAATTCCTCTTCATTTAAGAAACCCAAAAATTCAATATTTTTATAAGCCAACTTTCTCAATTCCTCTTCCATAGGCCCTTCACCCACAATTGCCAATTCCATATTTTCAAATTCCATCAAAGCTTCATTAAAAGCTTTAATTAAAAAAGGAATATTTTTAACGGGCACCAATCTTCCTACAAAGATCAATCTAACCCTATCTCTTTTTTCTTTTTCTATCGAAGGATAGAAAACCTCAGTATCTACACCGGGTAAAATCTCATAGACATTATCGATCATAAGTTTCAATCTATTTATAGAATCTCCGTGACTGAAATGCAAAGAGCACGCTTTTATAGATTTTTCTCTTTTCAAAGAGGGAGGACCCGGCCAAAAAACAGAGCATCTTTTGCCTCTTTTTTCCAATCTCTCTCCAAGCTCCGATAAACCGCAAAGCTGATAAATATCTCCGAACTCTCTATTTTTTAAAAAACTAAAAACCTTATTTTCAAATAGAGTCCCGTCTATCATCGAAGCGCCGACCGAAATCACTTTGTTAAAAATATTCGTAGGTTGAAATTTATAGTGAATATTGCGAAGATAGGGAGTTTTGATATAAATTACTTCATCGAATTCTCTATCCAAAAAAGTGGGAGCGTTCTTTTGAGAACCTACTATAAACCTTATTTTATGTCCTCTCTTTTTCAAAGCTCTCGCCAAATTTAGATCGAAGCTTTCACCGCCGCCGATTTTTATTCCCATCATTCTATTTATAAACGTTATTTCCATCAACCTTCTTTTAAAGAAAACTTTATTCAAGATACTTATTTATCGGCAAATTCTATTTAAATTTTAATTTATTATAGTAAAATAAAACTTACAAAAATATGATTATTAAAGTGTAAGTTATCTTTTTTTAACCTTCTATAGGCTATAATAACACTATTGGTTTTATTCGTATAAAAAATGGAGGTATTTAATTTTGTTTGTTAAATTTATGTTAATCATCTCTCTTACGGCCATTTGGTTTTATGCAAAAGAGAATCAAAATATAAATAAAATACGATTTATAAAAAAAATAAGTTCAAAAAATCCTCCCTATTTAAAACCTGTCATAGATCCTATCTTAAAAGTTAAAATTACAAGAATCACCGATTATAAAAGATTCCAAAACAGCTATCCGAAACATAGATATGCCAAAAATCAACCGTTTAATTGCGATTCCTCTTTGATAAAACTTCAAACCAAATGGCTATTAGACGGAAATACATATAAAATAATTAAAATATTTCCAAAAAGTATTCATTTTACAACCTCTATTTGGTCTCATAAAAATCCGGATATTTTATATATTTTCAGAGATGACGGGAAAATACTTCAATACAATGTAAAAACCGACAGATTAAAAGAGATATTTTTCCTAAAAAACTACGATAGAGTTACACTTGGCCCAAACGAAGGAAATATGGATTTAAACGACAAATATGTAGCTCTCGCCTGCAAAAGAGATAAAGACCTTGTAGTGGAAGTTTTAGATCTAAAATCAAAAAAAGCGGTAAGCAAAAAAACATTTAAAAATCGATGGGGAGAAAATTATCATCCTTTAGGATTCGATTGGGTAAGTATCTCACCATCGGGAGAATATATAGTAATTTTATGGAACAAAAAAGTAAAAAACAGATTCGAAAGCGGTAACGTAGAGGTTTTTAAAAGAGATTTTTCAAAAAAAAGAGTCCTATATAACTACGGAAACCACGGAGATATATGTTTTAACGACAAAGGAGAGGAAATGTATGTGCAATTTGCCGGAAAATCGTCAATAAACGGTTACTTTCTAAAAGATAACCAATCTTTTTCGATATTTAAAAATAAGGAGTTTGAAATAGGCTCGGGAAGATTTATAAGTTGTAGAAATTACAAAAGAAAAGGATGGTGCTATGTCTCTTCGGAAAAAAATAGATTAATTGCGGCAATCAGTTTGGATGGGAATAAAAAAGTGGAATATTTTACAAACCATAACGGTTCTCAAGCAAATTACAAAAAAGCCGTAATGGCCGTACCCAACCCGACAGGAGAAAAAGTCCTCTTTTCAAGCGACTGGGGAGACAAAAATCAAAAAGTCGTATACGAATACATAGCGGAAAAGATTAAATAATGTGTGCAATAGCCGGATTTATAGACTTTAATAAACAGAGTAATTTGAAAATATTGAAAGATATGACGGATATTCTATACCATAGAGGCCCAAACGACAGCGGATACGAACTATTCGACTCTCCATACGCTTCAATAGGACTCGGCCATAGAAGACTCTCCATCCTCGATCTCTCAAAAAAAGGCCATCAGCCCATGCATTTTAAACATCTTACAATAGTTTATAACGGAGAGATATATAATTTCAAAGAGATAAAAAAAGAGCTACAACAAGAGGGATACAGATTTATATCAAACAGCGATACAGAAGTAATTCTAAAATCTTTCGACAAATGGGGTATCGAAAAATCGATAGAAAAATTTATAGGAATGTTCGCTTTCGTAATTTACGATAAAAAAAATCAAAAAATATTTTGTGTCAGAGATAGAACCGGAGTAAAACCGTTTTATTACTACTTCGATCAAAATCTATTTCTATTTTCAAGCGAATTAAAAAGCTTTCATAAACATCCCAAATTTAAAAAAGAAATATCTACCGAAGGACTTGCCTCATATTTTAAGTATGACTATATTTTGGCACCATACACAATTTTCAAAAATAGTTTTAAATTACCATCTGCACACTATTTGGAACTCGATCTAAAGAACAAAACTTTCAAAATAGAAAAATATTGGGATCATTTGGATTTTTACAACAAACCTAAACTCGACATCTCCGAAAAAGAAGCTATCGAAAAAAGCGAAGAGCTTATGGAATCGGCCTTTCAATATAGAATGGTATCGGATGTAGATGTGGGAGTCTTTTTAAGCGGAGGATACGACTCAACTTGCGTAACGGCTATTCTTCAAAAAAACTCCCCTAAAAAAATAAAAACTTTCACGATAGGATTTTATGAAAAAGATTACAACGAAGCAAAATTTGCAAAAGAATATGCAAAAATCTTGGGTACGAATCACCATGAACTATATATCACTCAAAAAGATATCTTAAACCTGATAGAAAAAATTCCCTTCATCTATGACGAACCTTTCTCCGACAATTCCGTTTTTCCGACCGTTTTGGTATCGAAATTCGCTTCCGAATATGTAAAAGTAGCACTATCGGCCGACGGAGGAGACGAGATATTCGGAGGATATACGAAGTATCAAGATATAAAGGCTATGTTAAAAAAGATAAATATAATCAAAAATATCGATAACGCCCTTTTCAAAAACTTCATTCCGCTATTAAAATCTGATTTAACAAAGAACATAATTTTAAATACAAAAATAAAAAATTTACCGAACAAATATAACAAATTAATAGATATTTTAGAGTCAAAAAGCGATGAAGAGATTTTCAATAGATACAACTCGATATTAAGCGATAAAGAGCTCTCAAAACTAATACAAACCGATTTCTCATTAAATACGAACTTCAATACGCTAAATAAACTAAATAACGAAAACAATTTCATATCGAAAGCCATGGCTATAGACTACTCAACTTATATGATAGATGATATTTTAGTAAAAGTGGATAGAGCTTCAATGAGCGCATCTTTAGAAGCAAGAGAACCGTTTTTGGATCATAGAATAATAGAATTCGCCTCCCGATTGCCCACTTCAATTAAATGCAAAAACAATACACCTAAATATATCATCAAAAAAATAGTTCATAAATATATTCCTAAAGAGAAAATAGATAGACCTAAAAAAGGATTTTCCATTCCTATGCAAGAGTGGTACGAAGATAAATTAAACGATCTTTTCCAAGCACTTTTAAGCGAACAAGAGATAAAAAAATATGGAATCTTAAACCCATCAAGCGTAAAAGAGATAATAAACAGATACTCAAACGGAGAAAGCTACCTAATAAGAGTAATTTGGAGGATTTTTATATTTCAGCTTTGGTGCAGGAAGTGGAAATAAACCCAACCGGCGGCGACCTACATTCCCACACCCGGAGGGTGCAGTATTATCGGCGATGAGAGGCTTAGCTTCCTGGTTCGGAA
>JAADDG010000156.1 GCA_013154075.1 Campylobacterota bacterium
GCCTTTTTGAGGTCTTTCGTACCTAAACATCGGTCCAAAGTAGTAGAATCTATAAACTCCGCCTTTTCTATCGAGTTTATTTTCTATGAAGCTTCTAACTACGCCGGCCGTGCCTTCCGGTCTTAAACATACGTCGTTTCCGCCTTTGTCGATAAATTGATACATCTCTTTGCCCACTATGTCGCTGCTTTCTCCAACGCTTCTTTTAAATAGTGCCGTCTCTTCCAAAATGGGAGTCTCTATGGGTTTGAAACCGAAGTTTTTTACGATTTTGTAGCTATTTTCCAAAAAGTATTCAAGTTTTTCGCTTTGCGGCGGTAAAAAATCCTTCATTCCTCTGAGTGCTTTAATCATCGAAAATATATCCTTTTATTATGGTATTTATCTCTTTTATATCTTTTTTGGAATCTATCGTGATATGTTCCAATTTGAGCTCTTTTAAAAGACTCTCCATTATATTTTGTACCTTTAAAAGATACTCTATTCCTCTTTTCTCTATCATATCCTCGTTTTTGCCTTTTAGTCTCTTTTTTATAGTCTCTTTATCGGTTTTGAAAAATACGGTTTTTTGAGGAAGAGAGTTTTTTAGAGCGAATTTGTTCAATTTTATCAAAAATTCCTTATCTTGAAAATCTCCGTTTGCCAAAAAGTAGGCTATTCCGGATATAAAACCTCTGTCGCTTATTACGGTTTTGTCTAAATTCGGCTCTATTACCTCTTTAAAGTGCTCCGCTCTATCGGCTAAGAACAAAAAGAGCTCCGCTTCTTTCGATTGCACTCCTTTATGGAGTAAAATTTCTCTTATCTCTTTTCCGATTTTCGTGCCTCCGGGCTCTTTTGTGAAAATTAAATCTTTAAATTCCTTTTTCAAAAGCTCTATTTGAGTAGTTTTGCCGCAGGTATCGACGCCTTCGAAAAGTATATACATTATTTTTCGCCTTTTAGAAATGGTAATATCTCTTTTGGCACAAGATGTGAGGCGTCTCCGTTGAATTTGAGTATCGCTCTAACTACCGACGAGCTTATGAAAGCGTTTTTTAGATTCGGCATTAGATAGATCGTTTCGATATCGGGATTTAGTGAGAAGTTCGCATATCCCATCTGAAGCTCATACTCAAAATCGCTTACCGCTCTAAGGCCTCTTATCACTACGTTTACCCCCTCTTTTTTGGCAAAATCCACCAAGAGGGTGTCGAAAGGTTTGACGGTGATGTTTTCATATTTTTCGGTGGCTTTTTTGATCATCTCCACTCTCGTATTAATATCGAACATCGGTTTTTTCTCTTTCGATACCGCTACCGCCACTATGACTTCTTCGAAAATTTTTTTGGCTCTTAAAATAACGTCGATGTGGCCGTTTGTAATAGGATCGAAAGTTCCGGGATAAATTACTCTTTTGTTCATTCCTCCCCCCATCTTTTAAATAGATTGTTTTCTATACCGAGCAAATCGAACCATTTGCCTATAAAAAAATTCTCCATCTCCTCTAAATTTTTCGGATCGCTGTAAAATCCCGCTACCGGCGGAGCTATGATTACTCCCAAATTGGATAGCTTTAGCATATTTTCTAAAGCTATGGAGGAAAAAGGCATCTCTCTTGGAGCTAAGAGCAGCTTTTTTCTCTCTTTGATAGCTACCGATGCGGCTCTGGTTGTGAGGTTGTCGGCTATTCCGCAGGCTATTTTTGCCAAAGTATTCATACTGCAAGGAATAATTGCCGTTATATCTGTTTTGAAAGATCCGGATGATACAGAGGCGGCTATGTCGCTGTTTTCAAAAATTTCAATATTATTCTCTTCTTTTAAAACTATTTTTGCGTTTTCGGATACGATTAGAAATTTTTCATAATTTTTAGGCAGTTTCTCTATAAATTTTATACCCAGATTAGCTCCGCTCGCTCCGCTTACGGCTACTACTATTTTCATTCTATTATCGCTTTCGTTTTTGAGATTATTTTAGCTTTTAACCTTTTGCCTTTTAGGGTTTTTACTTTCGCTATGTCCGATATATCCGCATCCTGCAGTAAAATTACCGGAAATTCGAAAGTCATTCCGTCCTCTTTCAAAGTGGCTACTATTTTGTCTCCTTTTTCCAAAACCGTTTCTCTTTTTATCATATTTCGGGTTAGAACGGTTCCTTTTTTGATAAATCTTGCCGCTTTTATTTCGTTTAAATCTTTTTTAGTTAATGGCTTTTGAGAAAGATATTTAAATTTTATCGATTTTTCTTTTAAAAAGGAGGGGAGTATCTTTTGATTCTTTTTTATATCGGTAATCGTTTCGAAAACGGGCATAGATGCTTTTATCTTATAGGAGAAAGAGACTCTTTTTTTATTTTTCAAATAGACTCTTAAGTATCCTTTGTTTCTATGTATATAGCTTTTTGGAATATTGATGTTTTGAATATCTTCTTTTGAAAAAGATTTTTTTTGATTGGTTTTTAGATCTATATTTTCTATTTTTATTTTGGGATACTCTTTTTTGTAGGTTTGTATTAGAAATTCTTGTAAAACTTTAGGGTAGTTCTCGCAAAAGAGAGGGGATAAAAATATTAAAAGAGCAAAAGCGATTTTTTTCATCTGCGCGCCTTAGCGCTGGATTTAAAAGTTATGGAGCGGGAGACGGGATTCGAACCCGCGACCCCAACCTTGGCAAGGTTGTGCTCTACCCCTGAGCTACTCCCGCAAAATTACGAGGGAAATTTTATCTCTATTTTGCTTATAAATTTATAAAAATCTTTTGTTTTCGGTAGTTATGTAGGAGATATTTAGTGGTATTTAAGTAAAGTTTTATTAAGATTTCGCGCATAAAAAATTTTTAGCAAAAGGAAAGAGAAGCTATGAAAAGAACATATCAACCTCACAACACTCCAAGAAAAAGAACTCACGGTTTTAGAGCCAGAATGAAGACAAAAAACGGAAGAAAAGTTTTAAAGGCCAGAAGAACTAAAGGTAGAAAAAGATTGAGCGTTTAAGAAGTTGTAAACTTTTGAAAACTCCCAAAGAGTTTTCATATATTTATAATAACGCGAAAAAGAGACATACCGAAAGTGCCGTTATCTTTTTCAAAGAGGGCAGCGAGAAAAAAGTCGGTTTTACCGTAAGCAAAAAGATAGGTAACGCCGTAAAGAGAAATTTCGCCAAAAGAAGGCTTCGCTCTCTCTTTTTGGAACTTGAGGAGTCTTTGAGAGAGGGAACTTACGTCTTTGTAGCCAAAAAAGCTATATTGAGTGAAGATTATCAAAAAATAAAAAGAGGCGTTATAAACGCTTTGAAGCGTCTTAAAGCTTATGAGACATGAGACAAATTCTTCTTTTTTTTCTTAAAATATATCAAAAAGTTTTTACTCTGCTAAGTTTTGGAAGCTGCAGGTATTATCCTACCTGTTCGGAATATACCAAATGGCAGATAGAACAAAATCCCTCTCTTATCAAAGCTCTCTTTTTTTCGGTTTTACGGATTCTGCGCTGTAATCAATTTTTCAAAGGGGGGATAGATTATCCCGTTGTCATAAAAAAGTTTGAAAAATCTCTTTTAAAAAGAGATTATATGTCTAAAAATAAAGATATTTCGATAAAATACTGGCTTGTGCCGAAAAGTAGAGATAAGTTTTACTTAATAAAAAGCTTTAAAAAGGAAAAATAAGTGCTGGATAATCTAAGTCAGAATCAGAGAATGTTGATAGCCGTGGTTCTTAGCGTTATAGTTTTGGGAATATACGACTATTTTTTTATTCCTAAAAAGCCGCTTGCCAACGAGTTAAATTCCACCGTAACTTCAAAAAGTGTTGCCAATAACGCTACCAAATCGGCTCCAAGCGTAGCCTCTTCAAGCGAAACTTCCACCGCCTCTTCGAACAGTAGCGCACCGGTTACTCAAAAAGAGACTTTAAAACATAAAATCATAGCTACGGTAACTTCCGAGCATTTTACCGCCAAAATAGATGAACTTGGAAGAATTTATAAATTTACGATAAACGATAAAAGATTTGAAAACGAAAAGGGTGAGAGGCTGGAGCTTTTCAAGCCTTCCGCCGAGCCTAAGCCGTTGGAGATTAGATTTAGCGATCCCGCTTTGAACGAAGAGGCTTTTAAAACCGCTTATAGTGCCAATAGAAGCGAGGTGAAAATAGGTGACGGAAAGCAGACTATCGTTTTGACTCAAAACCTATCCGATAGAGTGGTAAAAAAGGAGATTACTTTCTACTCTAAAGGAAATTACGATATCAAAGTAAGCGTTTCGAAACCTGCCGAGTTTTTCATAACTCCCGGACATAGACCTACCGTTATAGCGGATGCTTATACGGTTCACGGAGTGTTGGTGGAAGAGCCGGACGGTACTTTGACCATTATAGAGGATGGAAAGGCTAAAGATCCCGTTTTTGTAAAAAACGCAAAAATTTTATCGGCTTTCGATAGATATTACGCAACCGCTTTTTATGATTTCGATAAAGGGATGGACGTAGTTGTCTCTCCCGAAAACGAGAATCCTTTGCCTTTCGTAAAAGCTAACGGAAATTTGAATTTAAAAGGTTTTATCGGTCCTAAAGATCATAGAGTTTTGGAGAGCATCGATCCGAGACTTACGGATATGATCGAATACGGCTTTTTTACGTTTATTGCCAAACCTATGTTTAAACTGCTTCTGTTTTTGTATGAGATACTCGGAAACTGGGGTTGGGCTATCGTAGTTATCACTATTTTGATAAGACTTATCCTATTTCCTTTGACTTTCAAGGGAATGCTCTCTATGAGCAAAATGAAAGAGCTCGCTCCCAAAATGAAAGAGCTTCAGCAAAAATATAAAGACGATAGACAAAAACTAAACGCCCATATGATGGAGCTTTATAAAAAGCACGGCGTAAATCCGATGGGCGGATGTCTGCCTATGCTTTTGCAAATTCCTGTATTTTTCGCAATCTATAGAGTTTTGTTAAACGCCATCGAGCTTAAGGGTGCTCCTTGGATTTTGTGGATTACGGATCTCTCGGCCAAAGATCCTTATTTCGTGCTTCCTATTTTGATGGGTGCTACGATGTATTGGAACCAAAAAATCACTCCAATGACCGTTACGGATCCGACTCAAGAGAAGATAATGAAGTTTTTGCCGATTATCTTTACGTTCTTTTTCGTAACATTCCCGGCGGGACTTACGCTTTATTGGTTTGTTAACAATCTTCTCTCCGTAGCTCAACAATATTTTGTAAATATCTATATGGAGAAACAAAAAAAGCTAAAAAAGGCTGAAGCATGATAAGAATAGAGGCCGATACTTTAGAGGAAGCCTATTCGAAAGCGGCTCAAAGCTTGGAGTGTTCCGTAACCGAGCTTGAAATAAAAGTTATTCAGCACCCTTCGAAAGGCCTTTTGGGCCTTTTTAAGAAAAAAGCCATTATTACGGCCGTTTTAAAGAGTGAAAACAGACCTCTTGAGTTTGCCAAAAAGAAGATAAAAGAAAACAGATTCGAGCAAAAAAGCAAAGAGGAGATGGAAAAGGCGGCTAAAGATATAGAGGAGAAACTTAAGAATCTAATGAAACTAAGTTGCTTTGAGATAGATAGCATAAAGGTATCTCCCGAAGATGAAATAAATAGCGTTTTGATCGAAATCAACGGGAAAGACGCCGCTTTGCTTATAGGCAAAGAGGGGTATAGATACAAGGCCTTTTCCTATATGATATATAATTGGATCAATCTAAAATATCAACTTAATATCAGACTTGAGATCGCCGAATTTTTGAAAAATCAAGAAGAGATGATAGATAGATATTTGGCTCCCGTAAAAGAGAGGGTAAGGCAATACGGAAGAGGTCAAACCAAGCCTTTGGACGGAGTTTTGATAAAGATTGCCCTTGAGAATTTGAGAGAAGAGTTCAAAGATAAGTATGTGAGTATAAAAACTAATAGAGAAGGGCAAAAATATATTATTATCAATGATTTTATAAGGCGGGAAAAATAGAAACCATATCCGCTATAGCTACCGCTCACGGTATCGG
>JAADDG010000151.1 GCA_013154075.1 Campylobacterota bacterium
TCTTTTATAAGCTCTTTATCGCTTTTTGGAGGAACGTTGATCTCATAAATATAGATCAAATTGGTCCCCTTATAATCAACTCCCGTCATCGTAGTGTATTTATCCACTTTCTGCGGCAGATGTTTTTTGGTCTCTTCGGCCGACATTTTGACGATAGTTTTGTTCTGGGCTTTCATTTTGGCATCAAATTGATTTTGTAAAACGGAATCCTCTTTTACTATTTTCGGATCTGCAAAAAGACAAACGGCTATACTCAAAAACAGTAGCTTCTTTTTCACTCTCTCTCCTTCTTAATTTTTCTAAAAGATATTATATCATATAGGCGGTTTACCGATTTTGTAGTATAATCGTCAATCAAAAAAAGAGGTTGTTTAGATGATAATAATTCCAGCAAGAATGGCTTCAAACAGATTCGAGGGTAAAGTTTTAGCCGACATCAACGGATACCCCATGGTGATAGCTACCGCCAAAAGAGTTCGAAATTTAGCCCCCGTTTTGATAGCTACCGATTCCGAAGAAGTGATAGACATAGCCGAAAAATTCGGATTTGACGCGGTAATGACATCCAAAGATCACAAAAGCGGAACGGATAGAATAAACGAAGCCGCTCAAAAAATGAATCTAAGCGAAAACGAAATAGTAGTAAACGTTCAAGCTGATGAGCCTTTTATCGAACCGGAAGTGGTAAAAAAAGTGATAGATAAAGTAAAAGATTTAAAAGACAAAGAAGATTTCGTAATGGTAAGTTGCTACAAAAAAATCTCTCCTATCTTTGCAAACGATCCAAATCACGTAAAAGTAGTAACCGACCATCAAAACAACGCCATATATTTCTCAAGAAGCAAAATACCTTATGATAGAGAAGAGCATTTGGAATATTTCGGCCATCTTGGAATTTACAGCTTTACGGTAAAAAGTCTAAAAGAGTTCTGCTCCCTCCCTCCATCTCCGCTGGAAAACATAGAGAAATTAGAACAGCTAAGAGCCATCTATTACGGGAAAAAAATAGCGATGGTGGAAGTAGAAAGCGAAAGTTTTGGAATAGATACGAAAGAGGACCTGCAAAGGGCCCTCGAGATATTCAAAAAATAAGCTATCTTACTATATTGTATTTTTTAGCTATTTGCTCAAACTCTTCGGAATTTATAAATCTCTCTATAAGTTCGTCTCTTGAGAGATTTCTCTCAAGCTCCCTTTTCCAAAAAGCCCTTCCTTCTCTCTCAGCCTCTCTATTTAAAAGAGTCCTATAGGCTATATTCACAAACTCTTCATCGCTAACATGTTTATTCAAAAACTCCGGAGAGTGAAAAAAGTCCATAGCTATATCGGAAGCTCTCTTCTTTCCGCTTCTAAGCTCCTCTACCCAATACTCCTCTCCTGCTCCGTCCACATCTCTTTGCAATACGTAAAAATAGAATCTCTCCACAAAGGCTTTTAGCTGATCGTCTTGATCAAAAGGAGTGATTTTATATCTATTTTTGCAAAGTTTTTGAAACTCGTCGGAAAAAATCACATAATTAAAAAGCTCCGCTCTCGGAACGCCTTTATTTTCAAGCTCGTTTTTCCAATAAATCAATCCTTCTTGATCCACTTCTCTATTTAGCAAAGCTCTATAAATCTTTTTGATAAACTCTTCGTTAGTTACGCCGCTTTTTTTAATCTCGTCACTGTTTAAAAAGAAGTATTTCGCTACATAAGCGGCCGTTTTGCCACGTTTGATTTCGTTAACCCAATAATTGAAACCGGCTTCATCATACTCTCTTTGGAAAAGATACTCATATAAAGCCCAAACATACTCTTTTTGAGGCTCGTCGAACTTAGGAGGCTCTTTTTGAGAAGAACCGGCTCTCTTTTTAGCCTCCAAAACGGCTTTATAGGCATTTACTCTTCCGTATCCGTAATGATCGTTTCTACCGTCGATATAAGTTAGATTTCCTATTTTGTCCGCGGTATTTTCCAAAATATCCATAACCTCTTTGGCCGTCAAATCCTTATTGGCGGCAAAAACCAAAGCCGCCACACCGGCAACTATAGGAGCGGCCGCACTCGTACCGGCAAAGTCGAAAGTATAGTTATATCCGTTGTACCCTTTAGCTCCCGTTACATCCGTAGTGACTATAGTTCCATATTCCGATCCCGGAGCCAAAACATCCAAACTTTTACCGTAATTGGTATAGGAAGTAACTTCATCCGTTTCCGAAGAAGCGCCAACCGATAAAACGTAGGGAGATTCGGACTCGTCCTGATAGTATGGAGAGTCAAGATTGTATCCGTCGTTTCCGGAAGCGAAAATTATCAATACTCCCTTACCTCCTCTCCCTTTATACAAAAGATCTTTAAAAACTTTATTCATAGCGTCATCAAGGCTATACGTTCCCCAACTATTCGATATGACGCTTACTCCTTGAGATTCAAGCCATCTGAAAGCCTTTATTGTATCGGAGAGATAGACTCCGTCTTTTACCGCATAAAGTTTGGCTTTGGGAGCGACACCTACGCTACCTTTATCATTCTCCTCGGCCAAAATCAACCCGGCACACGCAGTCCCGTGCCAATCGCCGTTATAATCACCCGGCCTTGAAGTGGGAGAGGGATCGTCAGTCCCGTAATCGGCATAATTTTTATATCCGGCTATATTGTTTTTCAGATCTTCATGCCTGATATCTACGGCATCATCTATAATTCCTACCTTTACTCCCTCCCCTTTAGTGATCTGCCAAGCTTCCACGGCCTTTATATCCGCACCTCTTTTATATAAAACTCCCTCTCTATCTCCCCCTTTATTCTCCAAATGCCAAGCATATTTAAAAAGAGGATCCAAACTTCTCTTTTTCCTCACTTTAATGAAATCGGGATGAGAAAATTCCACATTCTCGTTTTCATAAATCTTATTGGCTATTTCGATAGTTTTAATTCTATCTACCGTCTTAAAGACGTAAATATCGTCCCCAAGTTTCTCTACAAACTTAAGATCATATTTTTTCAAAAGTTTATCTTTTAAGCTCTCATCCTTCAAACCTACGATTATCCTGTCACTTACCCCTACAAAATCGTTATTTTCGTTTCTGTAATAGAAAGCTTTTATATTTTCAGCCGCTTTCGGGATAAAGTTTTTAACTTCATATCTCGAAAACTTAGCGTTTAAATAATGTTTTTTCCCTCCGCTGTAATAAAACAGATCTCCCGCAAAAAGCAAAGAAGATAGAGAAAATAGCAAAACTAATAAAAACTTTTTCATAAAAATCCTTATTTACTACTTGATAATATTTATACTTTACAAATGCTAATATAGCGTAACTAAAATAAGGTTTTAATAAATTAAAATATTTAATTAATGAAAAAGTTAAAAAAGATTCACTATTCCAAACTCCTTCGCATATCTTTTAAATTCATCGGAATTTACAAACTCTCTAACCAAATCATCTCTTAAATGGTTTCGTAAATAATCTACCCAAAAATTCACATCTTCATCGCTCGCTTCTCTATTCATCAAAGACCTATAAACGATTATCACAAAATCTCTATCCGATAAATTTCTATTTTTAAACTCCTTGGAATCGAAAAAACCAAAAGCAATATCGGCCGCACTCTTCTCTCCGCTTCTTAGTCCGTCAAACCAAAATTCAAGACCTTCCCCGTCATACTCCCTATTCAAAGCCAAAAGATACATTCTTTTTATAAAAGCCTTCAAAGCGTCATCGGAAGTGAAACTAACAATCCCATACTCTTTGGATAGATTAGTAAATTCGGGAGATATAATAAATTTATAAAAAATCACCTCTCTTGGAATATGTTTATTGTCAATCATATCCCTCCAATATTCAAGCCCCTCTTGATCCGCTTCTCTGCCAAGCAGAGTCTCATAGGTTCTTTCCAAAAACTCTTTCGTAGTCAAATTCGAACCTCTAAACTCCTCGCTTCTATAAAATATCTCGGCCACCTCCGCCGCACTCGCTCCCTTTAGTAATCTGCCCATATAATAGTTCAATCCTTCTTGATCGTAGTTTCTGTTCAATAGCTTCGTATAGAGTCTCTCCACGAAAGTTTTGATATTCTCATCGTTATCGATTTTATAGGTAAGCAATCCGCTCCCCTCGTCGCAAACAATTACGTAACTTCCCAAAACCTTCACGTCTTTTGCGTTTTTCGTTTGAAGAAAGTTTAAAAGAGAAGGATTCTCTCTATCAGAAATATCGACTATCGCGACTCCGAGATCCTTATAGGCTATAAAAGCTTTATCGTTTAGCACGTCCACTCCCTCTCCGTGATCTAAGAAAGAGGAGCTATTTAAATCGAAAACGGAAACCAAAGAAGGCTTTTTAGGATCGCTCGTATCTATTATCTGCATTCCCAAAGAGTAGTTTGCCAAATAGGTATAATCCCCGCTATTTACCACATCCACGGCATAACCGCTAAAATCCGTATCGTATCCCCCTATTTTTTTGGCCTGCTTAGGGTTTTTGATATCATAAATAGATAAAGTATCGTTGTACTCGGCCAAATAGGCATATCCTCTTATATCCAAAGCCATAGCGAAAGAAGAGGTTTTGGCACTGCCTATAATTTCGGGACTTTTTCGATCTTTTATATCTATTATCTCTATACCTTCGGATCTATCCGCCACATAAGCCCTATCTCCGGCCACCTTTATATCATACGCCCTTCCTGGAGTGACAAGAACGGAGAGTTTTTCGGGGTTGTTTTTATCAGAAATATCTATAATATGAACGCCTTTACAAAAATCGGTGGCATAAGCATACTTTTCTTTATAATCTACGGTTACCGACTCGGCCCTACATCCAAGCTCTATATTCGAGACAATTTTAGGGTTTAGGGGATCTTTAAAATCAACGATATCAAATCCTCCGAATGCATCCGCGATATACAAAAAGTTCTCTTTAGCATCAGCTTTTACAGGATTTCTTACGGTCTCTATAAATCCCACTCTTTTTGCGTGAAACTTATCGCTTACATCTATGATTTGGATACCTATATCTTTGTTGGCTATATAAATCTTTCCCCCTTCATAATCCATAGCCGTAAACTCTCCAAGCTGTCTATACTCGGAAGCCAAATGGATACTTGAAGGAGAGACGACATTCGCTACTTTTATACCGCTATTTTTATCGAGAATATAGATAGTTTTTCCATCCGACGCACCTATGATATCCACACCGTGGCAATTATGGCTCGGCCCGTCACAATCGAAAGTAAGTGTAGGATTTGTAGGATCGGATATATCTATCACTCTAAATCCGGCCTCTCCGTAAGATACATAAGCATAATCTCCCGCTACCGAAATTTTTGAAGCCGTGGAATTAGACTCATACCTTCCTATCTCTCGTATAGAGTTTTTATTGGAAATATCCAAAATATCCACACCCGCCTCTCCGTCGGCTACATAAGCTTTGGAATCTTCAACTTTTATATCATACGCCGTGCCGGGAGTCTTAAAAGAAGAGATCTTTTTAGGAGCGGAAAGAGACGATACGTCCACTATCCATATTTTTTCCCCGTCGGCCACATAAATAAAATCTCCCGCTTTATCCAAACCGGTTATAGGATTTTGAAAAGACAAAAAAGAGAGTTTTTTTAAAGAGGTTTTATCTTTCGCATCTATTATATAAATTCCCTTATCTCCTCCTACAAAAAGATAAGAGCTCTCGGCTAAAACGGTATTGATATTGTCATTTAAAGGTAAAAAAGATTTTAAAGAGATTTTTTTTAAATCTTTAGCGTCAAATACCTCTATCCCATCTCCATTAACCGCATAAATAATCGAATCCTTAACGGATACTTCATGAAAAGAATCCATTAAAGAGGAGATTTTATCTATTTTCAACCCCTCACCCGACAAAATAAACGGAATAAAAAATAATATTAAATATAATCTATACTTTAATCCAAACATTAAAAATCCTTTCTAATTAAACTTTGAGAAAATTATAGA
>JAADDG010000208.1 GCA_013154075.1 Campylobacterota bacterium
TCTAACCATCCAAACATTTAGCTCTCCTTACGCTGCCATTGGTGAAGCGAATTGAGGCTCTCTCTCAATCGCTCTTGAAGCAGTCATTGTTTTATAGAAATTGTATGCCCACATAAATAGACCTATAAAGAAGAATAGTCCTCCTATACCTCTTAGAGTATAATATGGATGTAGAACGGTAACGGTATCGATGAAAGAGTAAGCCAAGTTACCGTATTGATCTACAGCTCTCCACATCATACCTTGAGTAATACCTGAAATCCACATACTTGAGAAGTAGAGAACGATTCCCGTAGTTTGCAACCAAAATTGCATCTCGAGAAGTTTTTTACTATAGATCTCTCTTTTATAGAATCTTGGAGCCATATGCATAATAGCAGAAATAATCATAAAAGCAACCCATCCTAAAGTTCCGTCATGAACGTGTCCCGGAATCCAATCGGTAAAGTGAGCAAGAGCGTTAACTGATTTAATTGATTGAATTGGACCTTCAAGAGTACTTAGCATATAGAATGTAGAAGCAAGTACCATAAACTTGATCAAAGGATTATCTTTTAGTTGTCCCCATTCACCTTTCATGGTTAGAAGCATGTTAAGCGCACTACCCCAAGAAGGCAAGATAAGAATAATAGAGAATACAGATCCCATTGTTTGCATCCAATCAGGAACCGTAGAGTAGATTAAATGGTGTCCACCTGCCCAAAGATACACAAACATTAATCCCCAGAAAGATAGAAGTGACAGTTTATAAGAATAAACAGGCTGACCGGACTCTTTTGGAAGATAGTAATAGATCATCGCAATAATAGGCACCGTGAAAACGAATGCAACCGCATTATGTCCATACCACCATTGAACCAAAGCGTCATTTGTTCCAGCATACATTGAAACGGAATGGAAAGGATCTCCCATGCCACTAATTAAATAAGTAGGAACTTCCATATTGTTGAAAAGATATAGCATAGCAACACCAAGAAAAGTAGCTATATAATACCATACGGAAATATATAGAGATTTCTCTCTTCTAATTCCTATAAGTCCGAAAATAGAAATCCCCCATAGAACCCACCATACAACCACTAAAACGTCTAAATGCCATTCAAGTTGAGCATACTCTTTAGACGTCGTATGTCTAAAAAATACAAGATCTACTACTGCCCATAAAATAGTAATAAGATACAACCAAAAATGAAGTTTGGCAACACCTTGCAAAAATTTAGACTCGGCGATAGAGACTTTCAACACTCTTTGACCTACATAGTACCAAGTGGCGAAAATTCCGCTTAGGGTAAATCCGAAAGCGACTGCGTTCGTATGCAACGGTCTGAGTCTGCTAAAAAGACTATATTGCCCGAAAATATAGTTTAAATCGGGAAAAGCCAATTGAAATGCGATAAGCACACCGACACCCATACCGATGATACCAAATAGTATAGCTAAATAACTAAACCATTTGGCCACGGTATAATCGTACTCAATTGCAGGACTTTGCATGCAATTCCTCCTTCAATAAAAAATTTGTCATACCAAAACAATTTATTCTAACACAAATTTAATCTTTCTAAGCTTAATCACTAAAAATAATTTTTGTGAAATCGCTTCTTAATTTCAAAAAAGTTTATAATGGAAACACTTCAGGAAATTTTGTGGCGATAAAATTAACTTTTTTTTATATAATAACGCGCTATTTTTAATAATTCTTCGGAGTATGACGATGAAAATCATTATAAAAAACGCTTATCTTATAGATGTAATTGAAGAGAGAGAAATCAAAACCGATCTCTTGATAGAGGATGGAAAAATATCAAAAATCGCTCCCTCGATAAAAGAGGAAAAAGCGATTAAAACCATAGATTTAAAGGGTAAAAAAGTAACACCGGGACTTATAGATCCCCATTGTCACATAGGACTTTATGAGGAGGGAGTGGGAGAGATAGGACATCTTGGGAACGAAAAGAGCGATCCCGTAACTCCCAATCTCGATGCGATATATGCGATAAATCCGAAAGACGAAGCTTTTGAAAAAGCGTATCAAGCCGGAGTAACCACGGTAGTAACCGGTCCCGGGAGCGCAAACGTCATAGGAGGAACGTTTTGCGCTTTGAAAACCTACGGAGAGACGATAGACGATATGGTAATAAAAGAAAAAGTCGCTATGAAATCGGCTTTGGGAGAAAATCCGATAAGAGTTTACGGAAAATCCCAAAACAAAACTCCCATGACAAGAATGGCCACAGCCGCGATCTTTAGAGAGACTCTTATCAAAACGAAAAACTATCTAAATAATAAAGAGAATAAAGAGCAGAATTTTAAACTTGAAGCTTTGAAAGATGTTATAGAAAATAAGATGATTTTAAAAATCCACGCACACAGAAGCGACGATATCATAACGGCTATAAAAATAGCAAAAGAATTCGATTTAAATTTCACGATAGAGCATTGCACGGAAGGCCATCTTATAGCCAAATATCTCAAAAAAGAGAATGTAAAAGCTATCTTAGGTCCTCTTATGGCCTCTAAACCCAAATACGAACTTAAAAATCTAACCATGAAAGCGGCGGCCGTTTTGGAAAAAGAGGGTATCGAGTTTGCTTTATGTACGGATCATCCGGTAATCCCTATAGAATATCACGCAGTTCAAGCCGCCTTGGCTATCAGGGAAGGTCTTAGCGAAATGAAAGCCCTTCAAGCCATCACTATAAACGCAGCCAAATTAACCGGTATCGATGATAGGGTAGGTAGTTTGGAAGCGGGCAAAGACGCCGATTTGGTGGTATGGGAGAAGTCTCCTTTCGATTTTAGATCGAAACCGCTTTTGGTGATGATAAACGGAGAGGAAATCTATTCAAACCTTTGATCTTTTATCATAAAAATCTTTTTTAAATTCTAAAAATCTATCCTCCAAAATCGCCTCTCTCGCCTCTTTCATCAAATTAAGATAGTAATGCAGATTGTGCAAAGAGGCGAGGCGATAATACGTAAGCTCGTGAGCTCTAAAGAGATGATTCAAATAGCCTACCGAATATCTTCTGCAAGTATAGCAATCACAACTCTCATCTATAGGTTTATCTAATTTCTTATTATAAGAAGCTTTTATATTAAGTTTGCCGAAACTCGTAAAAAGCGTACCGTTTCTCGCGTTTCTTGTCGGCATAACGCAATCAAACATATCCACTCCCCTCTCGATATTTTCCACAAGATCCTCCGGAGTGCCGACTCCCATAAGATATCTCGGTTTATCAAAAGGCAAGAACTTAACCGTAAACTCCACCGTATCGTACATATCCCTATTACTCTCCCCCACGCTAAGTCCCCCTATCGCAAAACCGTCAAAATCGAGCTTAGTAAGCTCTTTTGCCGATTTTTCCCTAAACTCCTTATCTATCCCTCCCTGAACGATAGCAAAAATATTCTGATCTCTTCCAACACCTTTAGCCTGCATAGATTTATGATACTCTATCGACTCCTTAGCCCATTTGGTAGTTCTCTCTATCGAGAGCGCAATTCTCTCTTTGGTTGAGGGCAAAGCTATCAAGTCATCCAAAATCATCATAATATCGCTATTTAAATTGTATTGAATATCCAAAACCTTAGTAGGGGTAAAATAGTGGCGACTTCCGTCTATATGACTTTTAAACATTATTCCGTTTTCATCGGCTTTTGCTATATCGCTTAAAGAAAAGGCTTGAAACCCTCCGCTATCGGTTAGAAAACTTCTATCATACTTGCTAAAGCCGTGCAGCCCTCCGAAATCCTTTATAATCTCATCCCCCGGCCGAAGATATAGATGATAGGTATTTGCCAAAATAATTTTAGTATCCAAAATATCGATCATATCCACACTATCCAAAGCCTTTACGCTTGCGGCCGTCCCCACAGGCATAAACACGGGAGTCTTTATAACGCTATGGGAAGTCTTTATCTCACAAGCTCTCGCTTTACCGCTAACCGCTTCTACTTTAAATTCCATTGCTTGCCTTTGCTTTTATAGACTAATTTGATAATATTATATTCGATCAACCAAAAAACGGTTTAACCATAATAACTTTTAGGACAATTTTAATGAAAAAAATTTTAATTTTAGCAGACGGTATTGTAGCGAAACAATTTTTAAACAAATTAGTGGACCTCTCCTCAAACAAAAACAGATACTACGTAGTCTATTACCACGAAAAGACTCTACCTTCAAAAAGACCGGATAATTTCAGATTTTTCAACTTCGATCCCACAAGCTATTCGAAAATATCAACCGTTTTGGAAGAGGAGTTTTATCAAATCACCATAGCCATGTCCACCAAAATGGATACGGAGGAGAGCTACAAAAATATAAGAAGAGTAAACAAAGACGTTCAAATAGTGATTTTAGATAAGTGGAACATGCAAATAGAGGACGAGGATCTCTTTTTGCTAAACGCAAACGAAATACTCGCCAACCGTCTAATAGACTATCTTCCGGACATCCCCATAATAGCCCAAAACATAGGTCTTGGAATAGGCGAAGTGATGGAGCTTAAAGTTCCTTTCGGAAGCGCTTACGTATATCGGCACGTAGGGAGTATCGAACAAAAACATTGGAGAATAGCGGCGATTTACAGAAAGGGAAGATTGATACTTCCAACTCCCGAAACGATGATAAGACCAAACGACCTTATAGTAATCATAGGAGAGCCGAGCGTTTTAAAAAGCATATACAAAAGCATAAAAAGGGAGCTTGGACAATTTCCCATGCCGTTTGGAAACAATATCTACCTTCTTATCGATATGCTTGAGATGAGCGATAGCGAAATGGACAGGCTCATAAACGACGCCATGCTTTTTCACTCCAAACTAAAAAGCAAAAAACTTATAATCAGAGTGATAAATCCGACATACAATAAAATGTACGACAAGATAAAAAGCTACAGATCCTCCCATATAGAGGTATTTTTCGAATACAAAGATCTCGAGATAAAAGATTTGGTAAAAAAAGATTGCCAACACTCCGACATAGGATTAATAATAGTAAACAACAAAGTTTTGGAAAATTACAAAAGATTATTCTACACACTCAAACTTCCCGTATTGAAAATAGGCCTCTCAAGTTTTCATAAAATAAAAGAGGGAGTGATCATAACCGATATGCCAAAAATCTTGGAAAACGTATCATCCATAATTTTCGATGTGCTAACTCAGCTCGGATTGGATCTGATTTTCTACGATTTCGATCCGGATAATTCCGGTAAAAATAGAAATTTAATAGAGCATTTCGAAAATTTATCGCAAATATTCAAACAAAATATCAAAATAAAAACAAGCAAAACCAACCCCGTAAGAGAGTTGAAATCGAGAAACGATTATCTGCAATTCGTACTTTTTACCGAAGATATTATCGAAGCCGATATTTTTTCGATCTTTTCAAAAAAGATGGATGAACTTTCGTACATGCTAAAAGATGCCTATCAATTATTTCTTCCCATAGATTTAGCTTGAAAAAATTTTAAGTAGTTAATAGATATAATTAATTTTAATAAACAGCCGGAGAGAGGAATGAAAATCGATATAAACTTTGCCAAAAAAGAATCGTCAAATTACTCCATTTTTATAGACAACCTGCCCACCATAGAACTTGATAAGAAGGTGGCGATCATCACAAACCCCAAAGTATCAGGTCTTCACATAAAAAAACTGCTAAACTCTCTAAAAGCGAAAGAGATCTACATAGTAACCGTCCCGGACGGCGAAGATTATAAAAATATGGAGAGTTTAAACTTTATATTAGAGAGACTTTTCGATCATAAACTCGATAGAAAATCGGCCCTAATAGCTTTCGGAGGCGGAGTCATAGGAGATATGACCGGTTTTGCGGCGGCTATCTTTCAAAGAGGTATAGAGTTTATACAAATACCGACTACTCTTTTATCCCAAGTGGATGCGAGTGTCGGAGGGAAAACGGGTATAAACAACCGTTTCGGTAAAAATCTAATAGGAGCTTTCCACCAACCAAGTGCGGTTTATATCGATATAGATTTTCTAAAGACTCTCCCAAAAAGAGAATTTTCGGCGGGAGTTGCCGAAATCATTAAAATGGCGGTTACTTTTGACAAAGAGTTCTTCGAATGGCTTGAGAGAGCCGATTTGAAAAAGGATGAAGATCTAAAAACAGCCATACGAAAGAGCATAGAGACAAAAGCCAAAGTAGTGGCGCAAGACGAGAAAGAGAAGGGAATAAGAGCGGTTTTAAATTACGGCCACACCTTCGCACACGTCATAGAAAACATAACAAACTACAAAACATACCTTCACGGAGAAGCCGTAGCTATCGGAATCAATATGGCCAATCTATTGGCTGTAAAACTGAATTTATTAACCGAAGAAGAGGCAAACAGAATAGAAAAACTATTAAAAAGATACGATCTGCCGACAACTTTCAAAATAGAAGATCCAAATGAATTTTACGAACACTTCTTTTTGGATAAAAAGAGTATGGATAGCAAAATCAAATTCATTCTTCCGAAACATATAGGAGGATATGAGATGAGAGACGATATAGATAAAGATATCGTAATTGAACTACTAAAAGAGTTCGGAAAGTAAAATGTTTAAAAAGCTTCTTGTCGCCGTTATATTTATCGGCTCCCTTTTCGCTCAAAACGGTGAAACGGACAAAACAAAAACCAAGATAGATACTGTCAAAAAAAGTCTCGTCGAAAAAGAGCGTAAACGAAAAGAACCTATAAAAAAAGAGGATCCCGCAATCGATGAACAAAACGACGAAAAGATAGTAAAAGCCGCCATAGCGGAACATCTAAACAAGCTATATAAAGAGCTTGAGGATCTGGATGAGGAGCTAAAGAGAAACATCTGGATCAAAAACTACGCAAACTACATCTCTTATAAAACGACCGTCCAAAACATAGAGAAGAAAAAACAAAGATTGAAACATTTAAATTATCTTTTAAAATCTTCAAGAGTCTCAAAAGAGAGAAAAGAGAAATATAAAAAGGAAAAAGAGCTTATAGAAAAGGATCTAAAGACGCTAAACAATAAAAAGGAGCTGCTTAGCGACTTTAAAGTTTCTCCTTTTCAAGAGGTGATAAAACCGCAAGATCTACCGAAAGAACCGAAAGTTACAAATCCTTTTATGATCTTTAGCGCCTTTTCATACATAAAACAGCTAAAAAACAGAAAAAACGTCTACGAACATAAACTTGAAAGTTTAAAAAACACCATACACAAACTATCTCAAAAAAAGGAGATTCTCTATAAAATATACGAACTTGATAAGGACAAAAACTCTCTTCACAGAATGTCGGAGGTGGAGCACGAACTAAACGATTTCAAAACCGCCTACGATATCGCAAAAACCACCTATAAAATATATAGCAAAAAGATAGAGGATCTGATTTTAAAAGTATCGCTTCAAATAGAAGAGCAGATAAAAAGAACCATAAACGTAGCTCTATTTATATTTGCCGTAATTATCATATCTTTGATCTTAAAACTTCTGGCAAAAAGATATATAAGCGACAATCAGCGTTTCTATATGACGAACAAAGTGATAAATTTTACAAACTTCTCTCTAATTACTCTAATTTTGCTCTTTTCGTTCATAGAGGACGTCTCCTATCTGGTAACCGTTATCGGTTTTGCATCGGCCGGTTTGGCTATCGCTATGAAAGATCTCTTTATGAGTATGCTCGGATGGTTTGTTATCATAATGGGCGGAAGTTTCAGAGTCGGAGATAGGGTGAAGGTGAAAAAAAACGGCCTTGTTTACGTAGGAGACATCATAGACATATCCCTTCTTAGAATGACTATTTTAGAGGATATCACCCTTACAAGCTATATGCTAAATAGAAGAACGGGAAGAGTGATCTTTATCCCCAACAACTATATCTTTACCGATCTTTTGGCAAACTACTCCCACGAAAAACTAAAAACGGTGTGGGACGGGATAGATATAGCCATCACTTTCGATTCAAACCATAAAAAGGCGGTCTACATCGTAAAAAATATCGTAAAAAAATACTCCAAAGGCTACACTGAGATAGCAAGAAAGCAGCTAAACAAACTAAGAAATCTATACAGCCTAAAAAATACGAATGTGGAACCGAGAGTCTTTACATTTATCGAGCCGCATGGTATAGTAATAAGCAGCTGGTATATGACCAACTCTTTCGCGACACTAACGATTAGAAGCAGCATATCCGCGGAGATCATAGACGCGCTAAATAAAGAGGACGATATCAAGATAGCCTATCCTACTCAAACTATCAACTTAAGAAAAGAGACAAAAGAGTTACCGACGGAGATAGATGAAAAAGATATTCTTTAAAACTTTCGGTTGCAGAACCAATTTATACGACACTCAGCTTATGAAACAGTCTTTGAAAGACTACAAGATATGCGAAAGCGAAGAGGAGGCCGATATCATCGTAATAAACTCCTGCACGGTTACAAACTCGGCCGACTCTACCGTAAGAGGCTATATAAATTCGATTAGGAAAAAAAACGCCTATGCAAAAGTGATTTTGGGAGGCTGCGGAGCTTTCAGCAAGGGAGAAGAACTTTATAAACAGAAAAAAGTTGACGGCGTTTTCGGCCATTCGGAAAAAGAGAAGCTAAATACACTTTTAAAAAAAGAGAGTTTTTACGAACTTGGAGATCTAAACTCGATAGATAGATCGATAGTGGAAAAATTCGACGATAAAACCAAAGCCTTTATAAAGATTCAAGAAGGCTGCGATTTTAGATGCAGTTACTGCATCATCCCGTTTGTAAGGGGTAACGCAAGAAGCATTCCGGAAGATAAGATACTAAAAGAGATAGAGAGATTGGCGCTAAACGGCTTTGGGGAGTTTGTGCTAACCGGCACCAATATAGGAAGCTACGGCAAGGATATAGGCTCCAATATCGCCTCTCTTTTAAAAAAGATAGGCTCTATTAGAGGAGTTAGAAGAATTAGGCTCGGAAGTTTGGAGCCGATTCAGATAGATGAGGAGTTTAAAGAGATATTGGATGAACCGTGGCTTGAGAAGCATCTTCATATAGCTTTGCAGCATACGGACGAAGAGATGTTAAGAATAATGCACAGAAGAAACAATTTCAAAAGAGATCTCGAACTTTTCGAATTTTTAGCCGATAAAGGTTTCGCACTGGGAACGGATTTTATCGTAGGACATCCGGGAGAGAGTGAAGAGAGATGGAAAAGAGGGCTTGAGAATTTCAAACTGTTTCCTCTAACCCACCTGCACGCCTTTACCTACAGCAAAAGAGACGGAACAAAATCGGCTTTTATGAAAGATGAGGTAAGAGGCGATATAGCAAAAGAGAGATTGAAAATATTAACCAAAATTGTAAAAGAGAAGAATCTAAAATTTAGACAAAAACAAAAAGAGCCTCTAATCGTGCTGATAGAGGAGTATAAAAACGGCCTTTTTACGGGATATGATCAGTTTTTCAACAAAGTGGCCGTAAAATCGGATCAAAATATAGAAAAAGAGTGGCTTAAAATAGAAAATTATGAAGTAAAAGAGGATTTTAACTATGCCCGATTTCAATAGATTGAAAAATAAAAAATTAATTATTACGGTTTTTGCGTTTTTGATTTTGGTTATTCTTTTTATAGCCGCATATCTGAAAAACAGCCCCACACCGATAGATCTATCCACTTATGAAAATATGCTAAAAGAAAACGTTATTAAAAAAGCGAGTATCGAAGATGAGGTTGTGGTTTTATATACCGATTCGGGTAAATACTCCATCGTAAAAGACGGAGTGGATATCACCTCTTTACTGCAAAAAGTACCCGTCGAAATCTCAAGCGGAGAGAGAGTGGGAGAAGAGGTGGTATTTTTTCTACTTTTCATATCGATTTTGATCATTTTAATACTTTTTGGAAAGAGTGCGAAAGAAAAGAGCGAACCTCAAAGACAAAACGAAAAGAACAAAATGGAGTCTTTCGAGCTTGAATCCCTCATGCCGCTTCACATCAAACCGGCCGTTTCAAAAATCACGTTTGATGACGTGGCGGGAATAGAGAGCGTAAAAGAGGAGCTTTATGAGATAGTGGACTTTCTGAAAAACCCTTCAAAATATAAAAAATTCGGTATTTCTCTGCCCAAAGGAGTGCTTTTGATAGGGCCTCCGGGAGTGGGAAAAACGATGATAGCAAAAGCGGTGGCGGGAGAGGCAAATGTACCGTTTTTTTATCAAAGCGGGGCGTCATTTGTGCAAATCTACGTGGGAATGGGCGCAAAAAGAGTAAAAGAGCTCTTCTCATACGCCAAAAAATTCGCTCCCTCCATCATCTTTATAGACGAAATAGACGCGGTAGGAAGAGCGAGAGGCGGAATGAGAAACGACGAGAGGGAATCGACTCTAAATCAGCTTCTAACGGAAATGGACGGTTTTGAAGAGAGTTCGGGAGTGATCGTAATAGGAGCAACCAACAAAATAGAGATAATAGACGAAGCACTTCTTAGAGCCGGTAGATTCGATAGAAGAGTTTTCGTTCCTCTTCCGGATCTGAAAGATAGAATAAAAATATTGGAAATCTATCTAAGAAACAAACCGCACAACGTAGATATAGAAGAGATAGCGAAAATGACGGTTGGATTTAGCGGAGCCGCGCTATCCACTCTCGTAAACGAAGCGGCGATCAATGCGCTTAGACACAACAGAGACAAAATAGAGATGAGAGACTTCCAAGAGGTGAAAGATAAAGTTCTGCTTGGAAAGAAGAAAGTTTTGAGTTTCAGCGAAGAGGAAAAAAAGATCCAAGCCCTCTACCAAGCGGCCAAAGCGATAAGCGCCTATTGGTTTGAGATAGATTTCGACAAAATAGGAATAGTCGGAGATTCGATAAAAGAGGTGGAAAGAGAGATAGAGTCCAAATCCCAAATGATTTCCAAAATAAAAGTTTTCCTATCCGGTTCGGTAGCATGCAAAATATTTCTAAACGAAGTCTATTCAAACGCGAAAGAGGATATAGCCAAAGCCAAAATCTTGGCAAAAGTGATGATAGAACAGTACGCAATGGGAGAGAGTCTGACTGCAAATCCCGCCGAGATAGAGAAAATCTTGCAAGAGGCACAAAAAGAAGTTAAAAAATTTTTGGAAGGGATGAAAGAGCCGATTTTCAAAATCTCTCAAATTATTCTAAAACAAGAGAGTGTCAGCAAAAGCGAACTGAAAAAAGTGATCAATGAAGTTTTTTAGCGGTTTTTGCCTAAACAACGAAATGGAGCTTTTTAAGGAATTTCTAATTCCAAGCGATTTTACGGTAGCCGGATTTAGCAAAGGCGCGATAGAGGCGTTCAACTACGCTTTAGGCAGCAAACGTCGAATAGACAGACTCCAGCTCCTCTCTCCCGCCTTCTTTCAAAACAAAAATGATAAATTTAAAAGATTGCAATTAATCCACTTCAAAAAAGATAAACAAAAATACATCGAAAATTTCCTAAAAAACGTAGCTTATCCCTCCAAAATCGATATGCGAAACTTTTTAAATGAGTGCGATATTAGAGATCTTGAGTTTTTATTGGAATATAAATGGATGGAGAACGATTTAAAAAATCTCACAAACAGAGGCGTTTTAATAGAGGTATATTTGGGAGAAAAGGATAAAATAGTGGATTCCAAAGCCGCAAGCGAATTTTTTAAAGATTTCGCAACGGTTTACTTCATCAAAAAAGCAGGACATATACTAAAAGGAGAATAGATGGATATAAAGATAGGAATAGTAACGGTATCCGACAGAGCAAGCCAAGGCGTATATGAGGATCTATCAGGGAAAGCCATAATGGATACGCTTGATGAGTATCTAAAAAGCGATTGGGAGAGCGTTTACGCTCTAATTCCGGACGAGCAAAAACTGATAGAGGAGACTTTAAAAAAACTATCCGAAGAGGATGGATGCTGTCTGATAGTCACCACAGGCGGAACGGGCCCCGCTCCAAGAGACGTCACTCCCGAAGCTACCGAAAACGTCTGTACGAAAATGCTTCCGGGATTCGGAGAGCTTATGAGGCAAATTAGTCTAAAATATGTTCCAACGGCCATTTTATCGAGACAAACGGCAGGTATTTATAACAAAACCCTAATTATAAACCTCCCCGGCAAACCAAAATCGATAAAAGAGTGTCTTGATGCGGTATTTCCGGCAGTCCCCTACTGTATCGATCTAATAGGAGGGCCATATATAGAGTGCAATGAAGATGTAATCAAATGCTTTAGACCCAAATCTTAAAGGGCTTTAAATTCGCACTCGTTTATCACTTTTCCATCCAGATAGATAAAAGCTTTAAAAAGATCTCCTCTCTTATAACCTCCCACCCCTTTTGGGGTTCCGCTCATAATAATATCCCCATCCTCCAAACTCATAAAAGATTTAATCTCTTTTAAAATCTCTTTGGGTTTATAGATCATCAAATCATATCGCGCATGCTGAGCTAAAGAGGAGTTTATAAAAAGCTTCATCTCTATACTCTCTATATCTCCGCTTAATTTCACAAACTTCGAAAAAACGGCCGAACGATCAAACGCCTTGGCTCTCTCCCACGGAAGACCTTTGGATTTTAGATAGTTTTGGATTTTCGCATTCGTCAAATCAAGCCCGAAACCCACTCCTTCCAACTCTCCCCCTTTTATCAAAAAAGAGATCTCTCCCTCAAATCTCACATCCTCTCCAAAATAAAAAAGCCGATTTGTTACAGAGGAGTTAGGTTTATTGAAAATTACCATATTCTCGGGCATCTCATTCCCAAGCTCTTTTATATGCTCCACATAGTTTCTGCCGATACAGACAACCTTAGAAGGATAGATCTTTTCATTTTCATATACGACGAAATTCATCAATACGCTTTCAATCCGTTTAGATAGTTAAATAAAAGTTTACTGCTCTCTTGAGCCAAATTTTCCATAAACTTATCAAATTTTCCGGGTTCCTTCCATACGGGCTCTTTTACTTTGCTAAGCTTTTCTATCTCTTTTTTAGCATCATAAATAGATCCCACCTCATCTATAAGCCCCACCTTTTTGGCCTCTCTTGCGGTAAATATATGAGCATCCGCAAATTGGGAGCTTTTGTTTATATCCAAACCTCTCGCCTTCGCCACATCCTCTACGAACATATCGTAAGTATCTTTTATAAGCTTCTCAAGCTCCGCCTTCTCCCACGGTTTCCACTCTCTAAAGATAGTTCCGACCTGCTTATATTTTCCTTCCGCCACCACCTGAGGTTTTACTCCTATCTTTTTTAAAAGATCCTCTATATTCATCCCTTGAAACAAAACTCCTATGGATCCTATCGTAGATCCCGGATTTGCGATAATCTTATTAGCCCAAATAGAGGCGTAATAGCTGCCGCTTGCCATAGTTCCGGAAGCGTAAGCGATAACCGGTTTTTGTTCTTTTAATCTTTTTATCGCCAATGAGATCTCCACCGAAGGAGCTACGGCACCTCCCGGAGAATTTACCACAAACAAAACCCCTTTTATCGATTTTTTCTCCGCCTCTTTTAGCTCCTCCATAAAAGAGTCTATATCCTCGATAGGACCGCTTAACTCCAGCTTCATTAAATTCGGCTCTTTTAAAACCTTCTCGTCAGCCGAGAAAAATATCAAAAATATTATCAACAAAAAGAGAAGAGATTTGAAATATTTTTGAATAAAATCCAAAGTGGCCGTTAGGGGACTAAATAGATTTTTTACGAAATCGGACATTCTTCCTCCCCGTCTATAAAGATCTTCTCAACCTCCCTCGTATGAAGTATCAGATGATAAGCTATCTCCTGCACCTCACACTCTCCGGGAAGCTTAACGGCTATAATATCGGCACTTCTGCCCTTTTCCAATACTCCGGAATTAAATCCCAAAGCTTTAGCACCCTCTTTCGTAGAAGCCAAAATAAGAGATTTCGACAAAGAGATAAGATCCCTATCGAAATGCAAAAACAAAGCGGCTCTAAGCTCGTTCCACATATTTAAAGAATAGTTTGAGCTAAGTCCGTCCGTTCCGACAGAATAGGAGAGCTTCATTTCCTCCAAAAGCTTTAGATCCAAAACGGCGTTATTTAAAAGTCTATTGGAGATAGGACAGTGAATCACGCTTCCTCCAAGATCTTTCATCATCTCAAACTCTTCTCTTGTGGCAAAAAGAGCATGCGTAAAAAGAGTTCTAACTCCTATGAAAGATTTCAAAAACTCTTTTGCACTGTTTAGAGGCTTAATTACGGGAATATGAGGGAAAAACTCTCTAAAAAACCTCTTAAAATCCCCCTCTCCCCTATCGAGCCACTCTCTCTCAGCTCTACTTTCCATAAAATGAGTGGAGACTATCATATTTTCGCTTCTTGCAATCTCCAAAGACTTCTTTATCAAAATAGGATGAGTCGAATACGGAGAGTGTACGGAAATAGAAGGTATAAATTTATCGCTTGCATATTTTTTACTCTCTTTCAATCTATTTAAAAAATCGTTATACAAAATATCCACAACTTCCGGTTGAGAGCCCAAAATCTCATTGAAAAACAGAACCTTTTGAGGAGCGTTTACACAATATGAGAGAGACTCACCTCTGCTGCTTATCTCTCCAAAAATTCCCACTCCGGATTTTAACATCTGATTTAAAGCATTTTTATAACACTCCTCTTTACACTCTTTGGAAATTATCTCCCTGTACTTTATAACGCTTCCAAGCCATCTTAAAAAATCGCCGTATTTTAAATATGTTCTATTTGAGGAAAACTCCAAATGAACGTGCGTATTTACCAAAGAGGGCATCAAAAGGGAGTTTTTGCCAAGATAGAGCTCTTTTACGTCCTTATACCTCTCTACGATCTCCTCTCTACTTCCCACATCGATAATCTTTTTATCGAAACAGATAGCCGCATTTTCCAAAATCTCGAACTCGTCATTACAAACAAGCAAAAAATCGGCACTTAAAATCTTCAACTCTTATCCTTATTTTCGTGTAAATAAAAATTATGCTACAAGTTGATATAATAATACCTTTAAAAATTTATATAAAGGTTAAATATGAGAGTTATGGTAATTCAAGGTCCGAACATCAATATGCTCGGAATCAGAGAGCAAAACATCTACGGCCCTATGAAAATGGAAGATATCCATAAACAGATGGAGGAGTTTGCCAAACAATACAACATCGAAGTCGAATTTTTTCAATCGAATTTAGAGGGAGAGTTAGTAGACAAGATTCAAGAGTGTTTGGGATACGCGGACGGTATCATCATAAACGCGGCAGCTTACACTCACACCTCCATTGCGATAAGAGACGCTATTGCCGCCGTATCTCTTCCGACTATCGAAGTTCATATAAGCAATATCTATGCAAGAGAAAAATTCAGACATAAAAGTTTAATAGCTCCGGTATGCGCGGGACAAATTACCGGTTTTGGCCCATACAGCTACCATCTTGCGATGATGGGAATGATTCAGATTCTAAACGAAATTCAAGCCATCAGAGCCCAACAAGCCGCGGCAGCTCAAGCCCAACAGCAGCAAAACAGCGGACAATGAGAAATTACATTCTAAGAGACGAGAACGCCGTCTATTATGAGTGCGGCTTCTCGTGCGATAATGAAATCTTTTTAAAGTTATCCGACGAAGCTTTTTTCATTACCGATCCAAGATACACTATTGCCGCAAAAGAGAGCATAAAAAACGCCGAAGTGATAGAAGCAAACGATCTTTTCAAAGCGGCAAGAGAGATCCTTAGAAAGAAGAGAGCAAAAAGGCTTTTTTACAACCCGAAAGAGTGGCCTTTGGAAGATTTTAGAAAGATTTCCGAAAAAATTTCAACCTACTTTTATCCAAAAAGCAACTTTTCACAAAAAAAGAGAATCATAAAAACACAAAAAGAGATAGAGCTTATAAAAAAAGCGGTTCATATAGGAGCCGAAGCTTTCGATGAATTTGCTCGATTTTTACAACAAAGCGGCGAAGGAAAAAACGAAAAAGAGCTCTTTTTCGAAATAAGCGCTATTTTGAGCAAAAAAGGTGAATATGATTTAAGTTTCACTCCAATTGTTGCAATAGGTGAAAATGCGGCGAAACCGCACGCAACGGCCACTAAAAAAAGCCTAAAAATCGGCGATTTAATATTGGTGGATGCCGGAGTGAAATATCGAAGGTACTGCTCGGATAGAACAAGAACGGCCGTCTTTGGCGACCATATAACTTTTAAAAAGGAGCAGCGTTTCAAAGACCGTAAAATTCAAAAAATTTACGATATCGTCCTAAAGGCTCAAGAGGCCGCCATAAAGGCGGTAAAACCCGGCGTAAAAGCCTATGAGGTGGATAAAAAGGCAAGAGAGGTTATCGAAGAAGCCGGCTATGGAAAATATTTCGTCCACTCCACCGGACACGGAGTGGGACTTGATATTCACGAGCTTCCCGTCATCTCCTTCAAAGACAAAGAGACGATTTTGAAAGAGAATATGGTCTTTACGATAGAACCCGGCATCTACCTTGAAGGGGAGTTTGGCGTAAGAATCGAGGATATGGTGGTAGTTACGGAAAAAGGGTGCGAAATCCTATGAGAAAAAATTTAAATAGGGATTTGGTACTGTTTTTCGACGGATTCTATCCCAAAAACCTCGAAAAAAGCCAAAAAAGGCATATCGCCACCGTAGGAATCGGAGGAAATATCGGAAACGTAAGAAGAAGATTCAAAAAACTCTTTAGGTATCTAAAAACTCATCCTAAAGTGGATATCTTAAAAACCTCTCCGATTCTTAAAAATCCGCCTTTCGGTTTTTTGGATCAAGATGATTTTTACAACGCCGTGATAGTTTTAAAAACCAATCTATCCCCTAAAGAGTTCCTAAACTTTCTACTTCATACCGAAAAACACTTCAAAAGGGAGAGGAAATTCAAAAATTCACCTCGCACTTTGGATATGGATATTATTTTTTTTGATAAAATAAAATTAAATAAAAAAGACTTAAAAATTCCACATCCAAAATATAAAGAGAGAGATTCTGTAATGATTCCTTTAAAATATATAGGGGCGAAAAGGTGAAACTCGTATCCTATACGGCACCGACTCCCGCGGAAGCTTTGAAAAAAGCTCAGATGGAACACGGAGAAGACGCCTTAGTTGTCAGCACCAAACAGATAAAGAAAGGGACTCTCGGAAGCGGCGGACTTTATGAAGTAGTCATCGTCTTAAACGAAGATAAAGAGAGCAAAAAGGAAACTCCTCCAAAAAAAGAGGAGACTAAAGAGGAGAAAGAAAAAATTTTGGACGACGACGTGCTTTTGGATATTTCAAACGCAGCCAGACAAATTTCGCAAATAGCGAAAGTCAGCGAGAGCAAACTCTCAGTAGAAGATGAAAAAGAGAAAGGCCCTTCTAAAGAAAACTCCTCGATAGATAAAGAGGAGATTTTAAAAGTAAAACAGGAAATTTTAAAACTTTCCGATAAAATAAAAATTATTCAAAATATGCTTTGGGAAGAGAAAGGACCGTCCAAAGAGGAGCTCCCTATTCCTCCGGAGTTTTCGGAAATTTACAAAAAAGCCTCTCAAAGCGGAATGAGCAAAGATCACTTGCACGAAATTATGAAGCTGACTTTGGAAAATATGCCCTATAGAATGAGAAACAACACGGAAACCATCAAAAGATATTTCCAAGTCCTGCTTCAAAAAATCATTCCGATAAGAGTGGAACTCGATTTGCCAAAAGGCGCCAAAAAGATAATGATGTTCGTAGGTCCTACGGGTGTTGGCAAAACGACCACTTTAGCCAAACTCGCCGCAAGATACTCTTTTGTAAAATACAAATACAAAACCGGTATCATCACTTTGGATACCTACAGAATAGGAGCCGTGGAGCAGCTCTACCAATACGCCAAAATGATGAGACTTCCGATAGAGGACGTAGTCGATATCAACGATTTCGATAGAGCTATAAACTCTCTAAACAGATGCGATATAGTACTAATCGATACGGTAGGAAGCTCTCAGTACGATAAGGATAAGATAGGAAGATTAAAAAGAATTTTGGATAGAACCAATTTCGATATCGACGTAAACCTCGTTTTGTCATCCACTACGAAATTGGAAGATCTTATCGATATTTACGAGGGATTTTCCTTTTTGAATATCGATACGATCATCTTTACGAAAATGGATGAAACCAAGAATTTCGGAAATATCTTCTCCTTCGTATATGACATAAATAAACCTATAAGCTATTTTTCCATAGGTCAAGAGGTTCCCGACGACATTATGGAAGCAGAGGGAGAGTTTTTAATAAAATCAATATTTGAAGGTTTTAAAAAGAGTAAAAAATGACGACGAATCAAGCGGAAAAACTTCAAAAAATCGTTCAAAATCAAATTCCTAAAAAGGATGCGAAAACCAAATTTATCGCTATTACAAGCGGTAAAGGGGGAGTGGGTAAAAGTGCTATCAGCGCCAATTTAGCAAATCTTTTATCCAAACACGGGTATAAAGTTGCATTATTTGATGCCGATATAGGATTAGCTAATCTTGATATTATCTTTAACGTCAAAGCGGAAAAAAATCTTTTAGACGTTTTAAAGGGTGAGGCTACCCTTGAGGATATCATGATTAGCATCAACGAGAATCTCGTTTTGATTCCGGGAGAAAACGGGGAAGAGATTTTAAAACATAGCGGCAGTTTTGTTTTTGAAAGGTTTTTGGACGAAGTTACCGTTCTTGACGATATAGACTATTTTCTTATAGATACGGGAGCGGGCATAGGAGAAAACACGCAGGTTTTTTTAAAAGAAGCGGACGAAGTGATCGTGATCGTAGTGCCAGAACCGGCGGCCATTACGGACGCTTATGCTACGATCAAGGTAATGAGTAAATACAAAAACGACGTTAATTTGCTCTTTAATATGGTAAAAAACGAAAAAGAGGCAAACGCCATCTTTAGCAAAATCTCTAAAGTGGCGAAAGAGAATATCGGAGATTTCCTGACTCTAAACAACTTAGGATATCTCCTTCATGATAAAATAGTTTTAAAAAGCGTTAAGCAAAGAATACTCTTTACCAAGGAGTTTCCGCACTCTTTAGCAAGCGAAAACCTGCAAGATGTAGTCTCCTCTCTCATCTATAAGATGGAACGAAAAATGCTTGATAGGAAAAGGAGTTTCGGAGATTTCTTCAAAAGGATAGTCGAGCAATTCTAAAAGGCGAAAAGTGAAAGCGGAGCGTTTTATCTATTTTTTTACGGTTAGCGGTTTTTTTATAGGACTCGCTTTCTCGATAATAAACTTCTCCAAACCAGAAGATTTGATTATTTACACGTTGGAGATAACGCTCTTTTGTTACCTTTTGATACATTTTGTCATAGTCTATTTCGTAGATGCGGACGGAAACCTAAAAAATATTTTCAAAAAAGAGATATACGAACAGGATATAGACAACTATGTCTATGAGTTGAAAGAGAGAGAGAAGAAAATGAACTCTCACATAAAAGATATAGAAACTATGGAAAATAAAGAGAGCAACTAAAACGGAAGGCGGGGAGAATGTTAAATAAAGATAAAGTCGTTAAAGAGTATCAAAAGAGTTTGAGAGCGGATCAGGATAATATGGTGCTTCAATTTATGCCGGCGGTTAGGGGTATGGCCTACCGACTAAAAGAGAGGCTTCCCTCCTCTGTTGCGGTTGAAGATCTCATCTCTATCGGAACGGAGGAGATGATAAAGCTTTCGAGAAAATATGACAAAGATATAAACAACTCCTTTTGGGGATACGCCAAAAAGAGAGTTTACGGCTCTATGCTCGATTACCTAAGGAGTCTTGACGTAGTTAGCAGAAGCAGCAGAAGACTTATAAAATCTATCGAAAGCGAAGTGGCAAGATATCTAAACGAACATCAAGAAGAACCGAGCAACGAATATCTCGCCGATCTGCTCGGAGAGAGCGTAGAGAAGATAAAAGAGGCAAGAAGAGCCTCCGAAATAGCTTCCAATATGCCTCTAAACGAACAGTTGGCTATCTTCGAGGAAAAGAGCGTAGATGAAATAATAGAAAAAGAGCAACTAATAGAGCACATAAGAGATATTTTGGCTACTCTTAGCGAAAGAGAGCAGATGATCATTCAGCTATACTATTTCGAAGAGCTGAATCTAAAAGAGATAAGCTCGATCCTAAATATAAGCGAATCGAGAATTTCGCAGATTCATAAAAAATTGATAAGAACCATAAGAGAGAGAATAGCCGGAGAGGACGATGGCTGATATCTTAAGTCAAGAAGAGATAGACGCCCTTTTAGAAGTTATTGACGAAGAGGGGGAACCGGAGAGTTTAGAGAAAAATTTAGAATCTCCGGCCCAAAAACAGGTAGTCTTATACGATTTCAAACGTCCCAATCGTATAAGCAAAGAGCAAATAAGAGCCATCAGAGGAATTCACGACAAGATGGCAAGAAACCTCTCCTCCCACATCTCCTCGGTCATGAGATCGATTGTGGAGATCCAGCTTCACTCCGTCGATCAGATGACATACGGCGAATTTTTGATGAGTCTTCCAAGCCCCACAAGTTTCAACGTCTTTAGCATGAAACCGCTTGACGGAAGCGCGGTACTGGAGATAAACCCCTCAATAGCGTTTGTCATGATAGACAGATTGCTTGGAGGTAGAGGCGACGTATACGAAGCTTCAAGAGAGCTAACCGATATAGAATTAAATCTTTTAGATACGATCCTAAAAATAATCATTCAAAATCTAAAAGAGGCATGGTCTTCCGTAATAGATATCTATCCGTCCATAGAAACGAAAGAATCAAGCCCGAGCGTCGTTCAAATCGTATCTCAAAACGAAATAGTCATTATGGTGGTGATGGAGATCATTATCGGAAACAATCACGGAATGATCAATATAGCCTATCCGGTTATCTATCTTGAGTCTATCTTATCGCGCCTCGCAAGCAGAGATGTAGTCATAGGAGAGGCGACAAGCTCCAAAAAAAGTAGAAACAAGGAGTTAAAAGAGCTTATAAAAAGAGCCGACATTTTATGCGAAGTGATACTCGGCGGAGCGAAAATGAGCGTTAGAGAGCTTTTGGAGCTCAAAAAAGGTGATATAATACGCCTTGATAGAAGTGCTGACGATAAAGCTCTCCTTACGATAGATCAAAAAGATCTCTTTTTGGGAGAGATAGGACTTAGAAGATATAGAAAATCGATAAAAATCACGGAAATTCTAAAAACCGATAAAGACGAAATAAAAGAGATCCTCGAAACTTTGGAAGAGGAGAGATACAAAAAGATTTCACTGGAGAATAAGAAAGCCGAAGCATGAACGAATTTATACAGCTTTTCGAAAAAGAGATAGTATCCATCATAGAGGGACTGACGGGGCAGGCTCCCTCAATCTCTCTTGAAAAAGAGGAGGAGATAACCGATTCCACAAATATAATGACGCCGTTTGCCTTCTCCAAAATAGAAGCAAGCGGAGATCTCGAAGCGAAACTATCTTTGATATTTCCTCCTCAAATAGCTACCTCTTTGGCGGATTTTATGCTTGGAGGCGAGGGAGAGGCGAAAGATGAGATGAATGAAGAGGATATGGACGCTTTCAAAGAGATAGTATCCAATATATTCGGAAGCTTCTCCACCACTCTATCCGCTCAAAAAGATCTGCCAAAACTCTCCTTTCAGGTAGAAGAGGCAAAATTTTACTCCGATCTGGAAGAGGCCGATCTATCCGCTTTTAAAAAGCTTTTTGTATATAAATTCTCCATAGGAGAGATAGAGGATAAGATCTATTTTCTTTTGGACTCGAATTTAGTAGATAAACTGACGGATAAAAATGCAAAAGAGGATCAACCCGTCCAAAACGAAACAGCCTCGAAACCACCCCAAGAGAGTAGCTGTCCTCCCGAATCGGGAGAAAATCTATCGCCCGAAGAGCTTAGAAACATCTCTTTGATTTTGGATGTCAAACTCCCCGTTAGAGTGAGAATAGGCACAAAAAAGATGCTCTTAAAAGATGTACTGAATATGGACATAGGATCGGTTATAGAGCTCGATCAGCTCGCAAACGAACCTCTCGATATCTTGGTGGGAGATAGAGTCATAGCCAAAGGGGAAGTCGTGATAGTGGACGGAAATTTCGGCGTACAGATAGTGGCTATCGGAACGCAAAAAGAGAGATTGGAACAGCTTAGATAATGGCTAAAATTCTCGTGGCTATGAGCGGAGGGGTGGACTCTTCGGTAAGCGCTTATCTTTTGCAAAAAGCGGGGCATGAGATAGAGGGAGTATATTTTAAACTTCACAAAAACGAAAAGTATCATCAAGAAAACATCAAAAACGTTCAAAAGGTGGCCTCATATCTAAATATTCCCTATCGAGTCGTCGATTTTCAAGAAAAGTTTCAAAAAGAGGTTTACGACTACTTCATAAAAAGCTACAAAGAAGGGCTCACTCCAAATCCCTGCGTCGTTTGCAACAAAATTATAAAACTGGGACTTTTGGTAGATTACGCCAAAAAAGAGGGCTTTGATAAAATAGCTACGGGACACTACGCAAAAATCAAAGACAATTTCATATGGGAGGCCAAAGATAAAAGCAAAGATCAAAGCTACTTCTTAGCCTTCGTAAAAAGAGAAAATCTTCCTTTCGTGGAATTTCCCCTAAGCGATCTTTTAAAAGAAGAGGTAAAAGAGATAGCCAAAAACATCGAAGTGTTAAGAGAGATAGAGAAGCAAAAAGAGAGTACGGAAATATGCTTCGTAGAAAACAGCTATATAGATATCTTGAAAGATCATTATGAAATAGATCTGCCCGGCAAAGTGATAAATCAAAAAGGCGAAATTATCGGAGAACATAGAGGATATATGCACTATACGATAGGCAAAAGGAAAGGTTTTAGAGTTTTCAAGGCCACAAAACCCCACTATGTGCTAAAAATCGACTCGTCCAAAAATTTAATCACCGTCGGAGAAAAAGAGGAGCTCGATAGATTCGAATTTAAAATAGAGGATATAAATTTCTTCGTAAACGAAAAAGAGTTCGACTCTCACGTCAAAATAAGATACAGAAGCCCGAAAATCCCATGCAAAGTCAAAATAAAAGACAACGAAGCGACCATCTATCTAAACAAAAGCGTTCAAGGAGTAGCGCCGGGACAAGCCGCGGTATTTTACGAAGGAGAGAAAGTAATCGGCGGAGGCTGGATAAAAGAATAAACTTTTTACAAAATCAGCCGATTTTATCCTAAAGATTTTAGGATAACAAAATGACTTCTTCGATCGGCATAATGAACGCTCAAAGTTTGGATTTCTCTTTTCAAACAAGCTCCGGAGATAAAATCTCACTCAATCTCTATAATAAAGAGAGTCTCGAATACACAAAATCTTCAAACGCAAACTCCACTACGAGAGAGTTGATTTTAAAAAGAGAGAGAGGACTCTCTTTCCATTA